>NZ_LZKC01000193.1:0-27061 GCF_001672685.1 Mycobacterium sp. E2462 | reverse complement strand
CGGCGCCACGGTGCCGGTGCGCTGGTCGCTGGTGCCTCAGGACGCGCCGGGCACCGCCGCGCCCGGCCAGGGCCGGGACTACCTGTTCGACGATCTCATCCGCACGGTGGCGTCGCGGCCGGTGAGCTGGCGCCTGATCCTGACCCTCGGCGAGCCGCAGGACCCGACCCACGACGCCACCCGGCCCTGGCCGGGCGCGGCGGTGCCCGGCGCGTCCTGAGGCACCAGCGACCAGCGCACCGGCACCGTGGCGCCGGCGCCGTTGGTGAAACGGAAGGCATTGAGCCCGTGGAACGCCGTGTCGGCGAATCCGGCGCTGGGCGGCGTCCGCTTGATGATCTGCATGGCGGCGACGGTCTCGGGGTGGCGGGCAAGGAAGGCGGCCATCAGCGCCGGGTCCGCCTTGCCGGTGTCGGCGCGGGGCTTCGACGCGACCAGCCGGTCGTAGAAACCCTGCGGCGTGCTGTCGGGGAAGACGGGGATGTTCACCATGGCGGTGCGCCACTGCTGGCTCTCGGGCCCGCCGAAGAGCAGGCCGAGCCCGCGCACGGTGTCGGTCTTGTCGGGCTGGTCGGGCAGGCCGCCGGACAGGGAGAACCGCCCGACGAGTGGGACGCTGCCTCGCCGGAAAATCGGCGACCGGCACACCGCGGCGCCGTCACCGGAGCTGGTGAAGGTTCCGATCGCGCTGAGTCCCTTGGCGTGGTTGCGCCGGAAGCCGGCGTGACGGCCGTAGACGTGCTCGAAGCGGTCGGCGATCCGGGCCGGCGTGAGGGCGTCCGGCCGCAACCAGCCGCCGGCGTAGGCGAAACCGCCCACATCGACTGCGGCGATGCCGGCCACCGCGCCCATCCCCAGCACAGCGCGGCGGCGCAATAGGCCGCCCGCCGGCGGCGGTGGGGGGCTGGCCTCGACGGTTTCGTCCGCGGGTTCACCGTCGCGGTCATCGAGTTTCACGGCCACCATCCTTTACCGTTTCCGCAGCCCAGGCGGGGGGAATGGGAACGAAATGACTGGCGGCCGCCCGGGCGGGGGCTGGTGCCCAGGGCCGCTTGGCGTGTGACCGGCACACACATCCGGAGTACGTCGCCGCGCCCGAAATCGTTCAGCATTTTGAGGCGGGATCACCGCGTGTCCTACCATCGACTAAACACTTGTGGCGGTATCTGCTGTGAGTAGCGCAGATCAACGGGGTGAAGCTCCTCCGTAGGCAAGCGTGTGCCGTGGGGTTGAATCAACAGCTCCCAGGTTTTGACATTGGCTGTTCGGTAGTTAGCAGTGTCCCGTGAGGGACCGATTGTGAGTGATAGACCATGGGTGAACAACTCGGCGATTCCATCGATCCAACGGCTTTTGAAGTAGGAAAGCACCAGGTAGATCAGGCGGTTGTGCTCACCGTGTCCGGTGAGGTGGACATGCTCAGCTCGCCGCATCTGGCCGACGCCATCCAGACGGCGCTGGCCAACAAGCCCGCGGCGCTGATCGTCGACCTGTCGAAGGTCGACTTCCTGGCGTCCGCGGGGATGACGGTCCTGGTGACCGCGCAAGCGGAGGCGGAGCCGCCGACGCGGTTCGCCGTGGTCGCCAACGGTGCGGCCACCAGCAGGCCGATCAAACTGATGGGCATCGACAGTGTGCTGTCGCTGTACAGCACGCTCGACGACGCGCTCACCGGCGTCGGTTGATGCTCGGGCCGCGACTGATGGGGGGATCTCGACCGCGTGGGGGCGCAGCTGGAGACGATGGGACGCGTGGATCATCAGACGCATAACGTGTCGAGCAGCGATGACCGCTTCCGCTTCGTCCGCAAGCGGATAGCCGCCGACCCACACAGCGCCGCCCGCGCCCGGGCCGAGTTCGGGCAGTGGCTGGGACGGCACTTCAGCCTCGACGCCGAACGGTTCAACGACCTGCTGCTCGCGGTGAACGAGGCGATCGCCAACGCCGCGGAGTTCGCCTACGTCAACTCCGTGCACCGCGGGACGGTCGACGTCGTCGCGGCGTACGACGAAGACTCCGACCGCCTGGCGGTCACCGTGATCGATCGCGGCCGCTGGCGGTCGCACTCCCCCGCGCCGCCCCGCCAGGAACTGCGGGGCCGGGGCATCCCCCTCATGGAACTTCTCGCCGACGACCTGCACATCGACCGCACACCGCACGGCACCAGCGTCACCATGACCTGGACGGACTTGACGCGCTCCAGCTCCAACGCCTGAGCGCCGCGGCGAACGCCCCAGCGGCCACCGCCGCGAACCTGTTGCTGTTTCCCCTCGCGAGTTACGCTCCCTGACGTAGCGTAATGCCGCTACGCCGGCAGCCTCGACGAGGAGGAGTCCCATGTTCGACCTGAAAATCATCGGCGGCACAGTGGTCGACGGGACCGGCGCGCAGCGCTACCTCGCTGACGTCGGCATCAGGGACGGCAAAATCGTCGACGTGGTGCGCCGCGGCGCGGCGGACCCCGAGCTGTCCGGCGAGGCCGCCGAGACCATCGACGCCACCGGCCGCGTGGTCGCACCCGGCTTCGTTGACATCCACACCCACTACGACGGCCAGGTCAGCTGGGACAGCCTGTTGGAGCCCTCCAGCGGCCACGGCGTCACCACCATCGTCACCGGCAACTGCGGCGTCGGTTTCGCGCCAGTGCGGCCCGGCAACGAGCAGTGGCTGATCGAGCTGATGGAGGGCGTCGAGGACATCCCGGGCACCGCGCTGACCGAGGGCATCACCTGGGGCTGGGAGACCTATCCCGAGTACCTCGACGCGATCGGCAAGGGTGCGTTCTCGATCGACGTGGGCAGCCAGGTCGCCCACGGCGCCGTCCGGGCCTACGCGATGGGCGAACGCGGGGCCCGCAACGAGCCGGCCACGCCGGAGGACATCGAGGCGATGGGCCGGCTGGTCCGCGAGGCGATCGAGGCCGGCGCGCTCGGGTTCTCGACGTCGCGCACCATGGGGCACCGCGCCATGGACGGCGAACCCGTGCCGGGCACGTTCGCCGCCGAGGACGAACTCTTCGGCCTCGGGCGGGCGATGGCGGCCGGCGGGCAGGCGGTGTTCGAGCTCGCCCCCCAGGGCGCCGCCGGCGAGGACATCATCGGCCCCAAGAAGGAGCTCGAGTGGATGCGGCGGCTCAGCGGGGAGATCGACCGGCCGGTGTCGTTCGCGCTGACCCAGGTCGACGCCGATCCGAAGCTCTGGCGCGAGCAGCTCGAGCTCTCCGCGGCGGCCCACGCGGCGGGCAGCCGGCTCTACCCGCAGGTCGCCGCGCGACCCTTCGGCATGATGATCGGGTTCCAGGGGCACCACGGTTTCAGCCACCGCCCCACCTACCGCCGGCTCAAGGCCGAGCTGAGTCGCGACGAGCTCGCCCGGCGCCTGGCCGACCCGGCGGTCAAAGCCGCGATCCTGGCCGAGGACGACCTGCCCGTCGACCCGACGCAGTTGTTCGACGGCATGTTCGCGATGGTCCAGTACTCACTGGGCCGGCTCTACGCGCTGGGCGACCCGCCGGACTACGAGCCCACCCCGGACCGCACCGTCGCCGCGATCGCCGCCGCGCGCGGCGAGGATCCGCTGTCGACCCTGTACGACTTGATGCTCGAGTCGGACGCGACGGCGATGCTGATGCTGCCGCTGTTCAATTACAGCGACGGCAACCATGACGCCATCCGCGAGATGCTGCTGCACCCGGCGGGCGTGCTGGGCCTGTCCGACGGCGGCGCCCACTGCGGCATGATCTGTGACGCCTCCTACCCGACGTTCCTGCTGACACACTGGGCACGCGACCGGCACCGCGGCGAGAAGCTGTCGTTGGAGTACGTCATCCGCAAGCAGGCGCGCGACACCGCCCATCTGTTCGGGCTGACCGATCGCGGCACGATCGAGCCGGGCAAGAAGGCCGACATCAACGTCATCGACATGGACGCGTTGCGGCTGCACCCGGCGGCGATGGCGTTCGACCTGCCCGCCGGGGGCAATCGCATCCTGCAGGGCGTCAGCGGTTACGCGGCCACCATCGTCAGCGGCATCGTCACCCGCCGCGACGACGTCGACACCGGGGCCCGGCCCGGCCGGTTGGTGCGCGGCGCGCGCTAGAGGTCCCGGCCGTGACACAGCCCGGGGTGACACCGTCCGCGACCGGGACACGATCGGCAGCCCGCCGCGACGGCCGGCGCTGGTGCCGGCCGAGCGGTACTACTCCCCCGCGCTCGAGGCCGAGCGGCTGTGGCCGAAGGTGTGGCAGCTCGCGCATGGCCGACCACATCGCCCGGCCGGGCGACTACCTCGACTACCGCTGCGGTCCGCTCGGCGTGCTGATCGTGCGCGGCGACGACGGGGTGCTGCGCGCCTTCGGCGAATGTCTGTCGCCACCGCGGGAATGCCCTGTGCCCCGGATCCGGTTCTGGCCTACGTGAACTGCGGTGCGGCTACCACGGGTGGACGTGGGATGTCACCGGGGCGCTCATCCGGGTGCCCGGGCGCAGGGGCTCCGGGTCGCGGCACCTCTCCGACTACCCGCTGCTGGCCGCCCGAGTCGACACGTGGGCAGGCCTGGTGTCCGTCAACCTGGACACCGACGCGCCCCGATGTTCCTGCGTCGCAACGGATCTGGGGGCACACCGGCAAATCCGACCAAGCCCTACGGCGTGCCGAGCCCACACATCGACGGCGCGCGCACCGACGGCGAGGTCTGGGACGCCCACGTGCAGACGGCGCACTGATGGGCGCCGCACCGGGCGCGCCGTTGCCGGTGGACGAGCGCCTGCCCGGCCAGACGGTGCAAGACACCCAGCGGACGCGGGCGTTCGCCGCGAGCCATGTCGCCGACCTGTCGTGGGCCGACACGAACCGAATGACCCGATTGCATCGGTGCGACGTGTTCCCCACCATGACGCTCCTCGCCACTGCCGATCACCTCACCGTCATGTGTTCGCGCCCGGGCCCCGATCCCGACTGCGCGGAACTGGTCATGTTCTTGACGACGCGGCGGCCACCGGGCGTGCCCCGCACCACGCCGACGCACGTCCGGCCAGCGGCGGACGATGCCGAGCCGGGCATCGTTCTCACACAACAGATCCGCGTGCTAGCCAAAGTGCAGCACGGTATGCACCAACCCGGGTGCAC
The DNA here is from genome assembly GCF_001672685.1 of Mycobacterium sp. E2462. Classification (NCBI taxonomy): domain Bacteria; kingdom Bacillati; phylum Actinomycetota; class Actinomycetes; order Mycobacteriales; family Mycobacteriaceae; genus Mycobacterium; species Mycobacterium sp. E2462. The sequence continues at coordinate 21,934 of NZ_LZKC01000193.1, read as the reverse complement.
CCATCCGGTGCTCTCCAGCGAGGAACGGCGCGCGATCGATCTGCACCGTAACCTCGACCGCTACCTCGGGCTGCCCGAGCCCGAGCAAACTCGAGGTGAGACGACGAAATGACCGCGCGCAACAACTTTGGTGCAGACACGCCGCAATCAGCCCGTTGCGATTTAGAATCCCAATCGTGATGACCCCGTCCAACCCCTGGGGCGACCAACGAGGGCAACTCTCGCATCAGTTGCACATGCGTTCTCAGGCACTGGCCCGGCGGCGCGCCCGCAGGCTGTGCCAGCACTTCGAGCGGGTGGGCGTCCGGACGGCACCCGAGCGCCTTCGGGAGATGCTCGCGGGCGCACCGCTGGCCGCTCACGAGGCGATCAACGTCAACTTCGCGCTGATCGCGCTTCAACTGGACCGCGAATCGCGGACCGCGAGATACAAGCGGATGAAGCGGCGTGGCGCGCGGTCGGCGTTGCTGGCCGGCCTCGTCCTCGTCGTGCTGAACTTCCTGATGTGCCTGGCTTACCTGATGCTCAACCTGGCCGAGCAGAGCGCGCCGCTGTAACGGCCGCTCACTGCGCGGGCACCACCACCGTGGACGGCAACCCGATCAGCACCCCTTCGACGTCGCCGTCGGCGCTCACCATCAGGCCACGGCCCGGCGGCAGCGCCTGGGCGCGCACCGCGCGGTTGATCCGGTTCTGCGGGTCATTGTCCATGTAGAGCTGCGCGACCTTCGCGGAGTTCTGGAACCTCATCCACGGATCCATTTGCAGCGTCGCGAAGTTCGCGCTGTTGCGGGTGGTGAACACGTGCAAACCGATCTGCCGGGCGCGTTCCATGAGCTTCCACAACGCGGCCCCCACCGGGGGCTTGGGCGGATAACTCTGGTCCGGCCGCAGGTCCTGGACGTCGTCGATGAGCACGAAGTGGCGCGGCCCCTCCCATGGCTTGAGGGCGCGCAACTCCTCCTGACTCAGGCCCTTGGGCGGCAGCCGCGGCAGCATGATCTGCTGCGCCAGCGCGGTGATCACCTCGTCGATCTCGTCCTGGTCGTAGGCGTAGGCGCGCACATAGCCCGGCCCGTGCAAGTCGCGCAGCCCGTGCGGCGCGGTCTTCGGGTCCACCAGGGTCAGCTGCGCCTCCTCGGGGCTGAAGCGGCTCATGATCGCCTCGCCGATGGCCACCAGCGACAGCGTCTTGCCGCAGCCCTGCCGGCCAAGGATCATCAGGCCCGGACTGTCCTCGAGCTTGTGCGGCACCGGCCGAAGCTCGTGGCGCTCTCCGATCGCGTAGGCGATCGACAGGGGCTCGGCGACCCGGTTCGCCTTCTCGTAGTCCAGGATCGCCTTGAGCTCGATACGCTGCGGAAGCCGTTGCAGCGTAGCGTGTTTGGTGACCCCGGCCACCTCGGCGATGCTGGTGCCGACGTCGACGATGTTGACCAGCGCGCCGGTGCTGGGATCCGACAGCGCGGGTATGCCCACGCGCAACTCGTGCAGGCTGTCGGTCAAGCCGAAGCCCGGCCGGTTCAGCGTCCGCCGTGCCGCATCGCGGGAGTCCAGCGACGAGTGCCCCATCTGGCTTTCGCTCGGGTCGGCCAGTCGCAATTGGATTCGTGCCGTGGCGTTTTGCAGCAAGCTTTGGCGCTGGCCGTGGATCCAGCCGCCGGCGCTGCACATGACGTGCACGCCGTACTCGGGGCCGCGGCTGCTGAGCGAGATGATGCGGTCGCCGACGACGTTGTCCTGCGTGTACAGATCGTCGTAGTCGTCGACCACCACGTAGACGTCGCCGAACGGGTCGTTGGGGTCGGTGCCGCCCAGGCCGTCGCTGCCGGGCGCGAACCGGCGCTCCCGGAAGCCGTCGAGGTCGATCTTGAGCCGCCGGAACGAATCCTCGCGGGCGTCGATCAACGCGTCCATGCTGCTGAGGATCCGTTCCAGACCCTCGGCGTCCTTCGGTGAGACGATGTCGGTGACGTGCGGCAGGGAGGCGATCTGCGCGAGCGTGGCACCGCCGATGCAGAAGAACGTGACCCTCGCCGGGCTGTACATGGTTGCGGCCGAACACATTAACGTCATCAGCGTGGTGGTCTTGCCGCGCTGCTTGGCGCCGACCACGATGACGTTGCTGCGCAGCGCGTCGACCGCGTACACCACCTGCTTGGATTCCTCGGGGATGTCCATGATGCCCACGGGGAACATCAGCCCCGCGTTGCGCCCGTAGTCGGCGTGCCACGGCTTGCCGCGGTAGCCGGCGACCAGCACGTCGACGGGCTCCGGCGCCTCCAGCGGCTCCAGCCACGGCCGCCGCGGCGCCCGGTGCGGCACGTTCTGCAGCGACTCGCGCAGCACGTCGACGATCTTCTTCCTCTTGTAACCGTCCTCGTGATAGAGGAATTCGTCGGGTTCGGCGTCGACCGCGGCGGCTTGCTGCAGCGCCGACGCGTCGGAGGCGTCCAGCGGCTGGTACTGCCAGTTGTACAGGCGCGGCTTGGTCAGCGTCATGTCGACGGTGGTCGAGACCTCTTTGGTCTTCGGCACCACGAACGGCGCGGACAGGTAGAAGCAACGGAACGGCTCGAGATCGCGCGGCCCCACCTTGAGCAGGGCGAAACCGTTTTCCTTGGACGGCAGGTGATAGGCGGCGTCGGACCCGATCACCTCACGGCTGTCGTCACCGGACTCGGCGCGCAGGGCGATGCGAAAAGCGATGTTGGACTTGACCTTCTGCAGCGACGACAGGTCCAGGCGCTGCCCGCCCAGCATGAAGAAGACGTTGGCGCCGCGGCCCTCCTGGCCGATGTGGATGATGAGGTTGATCCACTTTTCGTGGTTGGCGAACAACTCCAGGTATTCGTCGACGATGACGAGCAGCACCGGCACCGCCGGCAGGTCGCGCCCGGCGAGGCGGATCTCCTCGTAGTCGTTGGCGTCGCGGGCGCCGACGGAGGTGAACAGCTCGTACCGCTGTTTGATCTCGCCGTCGATGACGCGACGCATCCGCTCGGCCAGGTGCCGCTCGTCCTTGCCCAGGTTGGACAGCGCGGCGACCACGTGCGGGATGCCGAGGATGTCCTGGGCGGCCGACTCGAACTTCATGTCGACGAAGATGACGTTGAACGCCTCGGGCGAGTGGGTCAACGCGATGCCGTACACCAGGGACAGGAAGAACTCCGACTTGCCCGACCCACTGGTGCCGATGACGACGGAGTGAAAGCCGAAGCCGCCGAAGTCTTTCGCCCGCAGGATGACGTTCTGCAGCTCGCCGCTGGGCTTGGCGCCCACCGGGACCTCGCACCAGCGTTCGTCGCCGCGGCCGCGGCGATCGGCCCACAACCGGTCGACGTCCAGGTCGCGGGGATCGCTGATGCCGAGCGCCCGCAGCAATTCGGTTGCGCCGCCGGCCGATTCGGCCATCTCGCTGCGGCTGGTCGGGGACCAACGCGCCATTGCCCGGGCGTACCGGTAGGCGCGATGCACCGACAGCTGGTCGGCGTGGGCGTAGAACTTGCCGCGCACCCGCAGCAGCGGGGCCGGGCGGCCGTCCTCGCCGTCGGCGTCGAAACCGTTGCGGGCGATGCCCATCTGGCCGTCGACCGACGCGTGCAGCGGGCTGTGCCGCTCGCCCATCTCGAACACCTGGTCGTCGGCGAATCCGACCCCGGTGCCGATGCGGGAGGCGATGCGCAGCAACGTGATCCCGGCCTTACCGACCTGGCCGACGACGCTCTCCCACGCATCGGGACTGCCCGTGTTGTCGTCGACGATCACCAGATGCGGCCCGAGATCGACGCCGTCCGAACCGGTTTCGAGCGCCGAGCCCATCGCGGTCGGGCTGGCCGCCGCCATCGGCGCCCAGGCGCCGCGTTTGCCCTTCATGTGCAGCTCCGCGCCTAGGGTCTCCTCGAGTTCTTCGGGCGTGGCGAACACCAGGCGCCGCCAGCCGCAGGCGTCGAACAGCTCGTCGTGCAGGTTGTGCGGCAGCCACACCATCCACGACCACACCTCGGGGTTGCGGGTCACCACCATCAGCTTGACGTCGCGCGGATTGTGGAACACCGCGAGGGAGGCCAGCACCGAGCGCAGCAGTGACCGCAGCCGGTCCAGGTCGTCGCCGACGAAGCTGAAGCCGGGCGCCGAGCGCAGGTTCACCACCTTGGCGATGTCGCGGATCTTGCGCTGCTCCAGGATGAAATCGCGCAGCGCCTGTCCGGTGACGGGCTCGAGTTCCTCGTCGGAGGCGATGTCGGGCCACGTTACCGACAGCACCGAATCCGGAGCGTGCTGCACACCCGTGCCCAGCCGCACCTCCAGGAAGTCGGCGTCGCTGCGGCCGCGTTCCCACATCCGCGGGCCACCGATGATGGCGCCGAGGCCGCGCGGGTCGGCGTGCACCGAGTTCTGCCATTCGCGTTGCGCGCAGACCGCCGTTTGGATTTCGTCCCGGTTGACATCAAGGTCGCGCAGGTAGCGGCGGCGGCCCTTCTCCATCTCGCCCCAGGTGATCTTGCGGGCCCGCCCGAATCGGCCGGAGAACGCCAGCATGCTGAACGCGCCGATGCCCATCAACGGGAAGAACCCGGTGGTCAGGCTCCGCACCCCGGACACGTAGAGCATGACGATGGTGCCGATGAGCGCCACGATCAGCGCCGGCACACCGATCATCACCCAGATGTTGCGCGGCTCGCGCTCGGGCAATGCGATCGGCGAATTCGGCGCCACCCGAACGGGTTTCGGGGGGTCGATCTTCATCCGGTTGATGGGAAACGCCTTCTTGGACATCTCTAGCCTCCCGGTTTCGCCGATGTCGTCACCACAGCCACCTTGCCCGTCGCCGGCACCGTGTCACGGGCCACCAGCGCCGCTTCCCGCGACAGCGCCGGGCCGGCCGCGAACGTCCGCAGCAGCGGCCAGGGCGCCTGCACCGCCGAGGCGGTGTCTAGGCCCAGGGATCGCAGCGTCTCTTCGTTGGACGCGATCCCGAACCGCACACCGTTGTCGGACACCCAGAACAGCGATTCGCGCGAATCGGAGGTGATCACCCCGCTGGTCGAGGTCACGAAGTTCGCCGCGCCCGGCAACACCAGCACCTGGTTGGCCACCACCGAGGCCGGGTCGCGGTCGTCGCGCACCAGGTGCACGATCCGGTTGTCCAGGTACGACGGCGTGGGCAGGCCGCGGCCGTTGTAGACGGTGACCCGCGCCTGCGGGTCCGTCGAGCCCTTCTCCCAGGCGATGCAGGTCGTCGGGTTCGCGGTGATGTCAACGAAATTCAGGCGCTTCGTCGGGTAGTAGTCGACCGCCAGCGAACTGACCTCGGGAATGTTGACCAGCACGTCCGGCGTGACGACGCGCGGAGCCGTGGAGCCGTAGGAGTTCGCGCTGCGCAGCAGGTCGGCGACGAAGCTGGTGATCTTCTGCACGCCGTCGGGCAACAACACGTAGAACTGCTTGCCGCCGCTGGAGGTCTGCGCCTGCAGCACCGCCCCGACCTGTGAGCCCGACACCCACGTCGACGGGCTGCCGGCCAGCGGGATGGCGGGTACGCCGAGCGGCTCGGTGGCGGGCAGGCCGTCGAAGAGCGCCCGCGAAATCTCCACGGGCGCAGTCACTCCCGGGTCGAGGCCGAGGCTCAGCGTGACCGCTCGGTTCACCGGATCGATCTGTGAGCGCTTGCCGCCCCAGATCACGTAGGTGTTGCCCTCGAAGGTGACGAGCACCCCGGCGTCGTCGGGCATCGGGTCCGCGCGCTCGCCGCTGCCGAGCATGCCGGCGATCGAAGTCACCACGGGCTTTTCACCGCTGCGGGGCCGGCCGGCTGTGTCGCACACCGCCCAGGCCGACATGGCGCCGCGGTGCACCGGCATGGCCGCCGGCGCCCCGGGGATGCCGACCAACGGGCCGGTGGGGTACTTGGCAATTTCCGCGGGCTTCACCCAGGTCGGTTGTCCCGCTTGCCCGGTCGCCAACCGCGCGGACGTCAGGTTCAGCACGGGATAGAGGCGGCCCTCGATGCGAGCGTACAGCGCCCCGGAGTCGCGGTCGCCGATGATCGCCGACTCCCCCACGATGCCAGTGGGTTTGAGGACATTGAGCAGCAGCATCCATCCGCAGGCGATGGCGACCAGCAGCATCCCAAGCACCAGCGCGGCGGTCTGCTTGCGGTCGTCGTGTTTCATGCGCACCGAGAACCGGGTGGTGGCAGCCCGCAGGCGACGGTTGTAGAAGAGATGTCCCGAGTTCTGGTCACGGTTCGACAAACTCAGCGGCATGCTCAATACCCCTTAGGTGACCGGCGCGGATCGGCCTGCTGAATCTTGAGGGCAAGATCGGACGCGTCAGCCGCCACCCCGTAGCGGCCCCTCGCGTAGTTGATGAACGCGCACGCCTGCGCGACCAGGTCGTGGATGTTCGACGACGTTCCCGGTTCGTGGTAGGCCGCGAACGTCGGTCCGATGAACTGCCAGGCGCCCTTGCTGGGCGTGCCGCGCGCCGCATTGGCATCCCAACCGTTGACGGCGCCAGCGTCGTAGTTGGATTCGCGACGGGCCACCAGGTCCATGCCGCGCGCCCAGCGGGCGCGCGCGGCTGGATCGTGAATGCCCTTGATGTCCAACGCTTTACGGATGGCTTGCAGGACCCCGGCACGCCCCGACGGAAGGTGCCCGTCGGGCGTAGCCTGCCGGTGTCGGTAGCGCAGCCGTCGCAGACGCGCGGCCAGCAGCCGGGCGCGGCGGTGGGTCGCCGCGATGTGGCGGTGCTGCTGCCTTAATCGCGCGGCCATGCGGGCGGCGGCCTCGCGCCGGCCGAGCGGGGTGTCGACCGCCGGGGTGGTGTCGGCGTGGGCCGCGTCCAGGAGCGTCCGCGTCACCAGTTTGGCGTCGGTGTGTTCGGTGTGGGCCGACGCGGCGATGTGCGCGAGGGCGCGGTCGTTGTCGGCGATCCGGCGCAGCTGCGCCGTCGACTGTGCGGTCGCACGGTGCGCCAGGCCGTCGTGCGGTGCGGGGGTGACCCGGTCGGCGCCGACAATCGTCGGAACGGCGGTCTGCCCCGAGAACAGGTGGTGGCCGCGGGACAGCGCCGCGAGCGCCTGTCGCCTCAGCGGATCGGTCACCGACTCCCCTACCCTGAAACCGTCTGGCACCAGTCGGCGCCGCACCTGAAAACCACCCGTTGGCCGCGCTATTGTCCGTCGCCGCGGCCGCCTACATAGCATGCACGCATCGACGGTTGCGGTGTCAATAATCGGATTGTTCAGCAGCGACCCTAACGGCCGCCGGTGTGCGCGACCACTCACCCCGCGAGGGGGTGGGTGCTACTCCTTGGGCTCGTCTTCGTTGGGCATGATGACGATCCGCCGGCTGGGCCGGTTGGTGACGACGGTCGGTTTCGCCTCGCCCGTTTTGCCGTTGGGGTTGCTCGGCGGCACCGTCAGGCGGCCCTTCACCGGCTGCCCGTTGGGCACGCCGGGGGCCGAGATCCGCTTTTCGACGGGCTTGTCTTTATTGCCGCCTTCGCCGTGGCCGCCCATGGCGCCCGGGGGCATCATCGGCATGCCACCCATGCCGCTTTGGCCCCCGGCGGTCGGCATGCCGCCGACCGGCGGCATCGCGGGGGTCTTCGCCCCGGCGGGCGTCGTCGGCGGTGAGGAGTTAGGCACCGGCGGTGGGCCCAGCGAACTGGCCGGCGTCGTGCCGCCACCGCCGAGGCCCGCGCCGCCCCCGCCCGCGCCGCCGCCGAGGCCGGTGTCCGGTTTGACGCTGTCCACCAGGTGCGAGTCGCCAGCCAGGCTGGCACCGTGCGCGCCGCCCTGGATCGCGCTCATCAGCGGCTGCATAGCCTGCATCGCCTGCTGCGGGAGCTGCGTCAGCGGCTGCATGACGCCACCCACCGCACCGCCGAGCGCGCCGGTGACGCTTTGCAGCATTTGCTGGATCATCTGCATGTCTTGCGACGAATTCGCTTCGTTCGCGGGGAATTTGGCTTCGGCGTCCGCCGCCTTTGCTTTCCGATCAGCATCGGCCGCCTCGGCGGCTGACGCGTCACCCGGAACACCGGCGTTACCGGCCCCTCCCAGGGCGCCTTGGAGGCCGCCGGTAGCGGAAGGGTCGGGCGGCACAGGAGGGCCTATGCCGGGAATGGCCGCGGGTCGCGGATCGCCCCACGAACCTGGCACACTTTTGGTGTTCTTGGGCCCCATGCGTCACCTCCACCCCCGCGCCGACTTAGTAGCATTCTGTCACAGCAGGCGGAGACCGCCATTCACCCCGAATGCTCAACTACCAATGCGATGGTTTGTGGCGTCAAACCACGCCAGATGGTAGTTGGCGAGATACTCGTGCCCATCGATCAAAGCCTCTATCGCTGCCAGGAGCATCCAGTCACCAACAATCGCGATGCTGTGCTCGGGATACGCCGCCAAAACCGTTTGCTGTACGTCAGTGACGCATTCGCGCAGAAGCTCCGCCTCGCTATCGAGCACACCTGTTTTCCGTACAGCGGGCGCCGCAATGGCCTGCGCAATTCGCGGCAGCCCGTCGCGGCGACGCACGGCATCCACCAGGGTGGGTCCCAACTCTTCAACGTTTGGTGCAGCCGACCGGGCAAGCCTGTCCCCGCTCAACACCGGCTCGTCGGATCCCGGATCGCTGACGTAAGACTTCGGGTGGTGCGCAGCCGCGACAGTAACGGCGCCGAGCAGGTCGACCACATTGGCGTCAGGGCGCCGTGTGGCCGGCCCGAGCAACGTCACGTGCGCGGGCAACCGGACGTGCGGCGGAATCCAGCCGCCCGCAATATCGGTGACCAGGGTCGTGGTTCCGTCTTCTCGTAAGCCCGCTGCCCAGGACAATCGCGGCTCCTGACGTGCAACAGCGTTGACCAATCGCTGAAGACGCTGTTGTTCCGCCGAGCGCCCGGATGCCGCTCCGGCAGCAGCGCCTGCAGCCGCAGATGCCGCAGAAGTCCCGAGCAGGGTGGGCGATCCAGTTCCGGCCGAACCGGGTCCGGTGGCGGGCCCTCCCCGCTGCACCGACGAAACCAACGATCCACCCGCGGACGGAGACGAAGACGGTGATGGCGCGACCGGCGCACCGGAGATCGGTCCCGACGCAACCGAGAGCAGGGACGGAGGGGCGACGACGGGTGGTCGCAAGTCAGAACCGTATGCGGGTAAAGGACCTGACGAAAATGTCGAACTACCGACTGGCGCGGCCGGTGACCAGGAAGCTGCGCTCATAATCGGCGCGACTGATCCACCTCCGCTGGTAATTGGTGCCGGAGCGGTGGCTGGCGGTGCGTCAACTGGCGGTGGTCCAGCAACAAAGGCGCCCGCGCTGGGAATAGTGGGCGAGATAGTCGGCGCGGGCGCGGAAGCTTGGGGTGCCTGACCTTCAAGTGCGTTTAGCGCGCCTGTCGAAAACGCCTGACCGCCGGGGCCGGTCGCCTGCCCGGCGTTGAACCCATTCGCGAAGGTTTGGGCAAGGTTTGGCTGAAGGCCTTGACCGCCGAAACCTGCTGGCGACAGTGGCGTCCCTCCGCCGCCTGACATACCCGGCGATCCTGGCGACACGCCCCCACCCCCGGGGACATGTACGCCAGGCATTGCGGCGGGCGATGGTGCACCGGGCACCGACCCGCCTCCGAAGGCCGGCTGCGGCCCTCCCAATAGAGTGTGTCCTCCCGCAGGCACACTAGGCACAGAGCTACCACCGGCCGCCGCTGGCGAATCAGGCACAGAACCACCACCTGGCGCTGGCGAAGACCCCGGCACTGAACCGCCGCCGACGGCAGGCGTGGGGGTAGGAGACGGATTTAGCGCCTGCTCACCGATAGTAGGTGGTGGAGAAGCGCCGTCGATGTTGAAGCCATTCGTCTGCGCCCAGTTTCGTGCATCACCACCGACGCCTTCAGCATCGAGAATCTTCTGGGTCGAGGCCACCAATTTATCACCGGCGTCTCGGGCGGCATTCGCGGCGTCGGCATTGCACCGCGCTTGAATTGCCTGAACTTCCGCCAGTTGCTCCGGTGGTGGCTTCTTAGAAGCAAGGATATCGTCTATTTCTTTGTTTCCAGTCTGAGCTATCTCCGCCAGACGGCTACGTAAATAATCGATTGCGTCCGCACCCGAATTGAAAGCTGACGCCTTCGTCTGATATTTCTCTGCAAGGTCCAGGTGGAATTTCTCACCCTGCTGATAGCGCGAAATGAGGTCGTCGGCAGTGTAGCCCTCATTATGACTAGCAATCTTGGTCCACTGATTCCGCAAATGTTGCGAATAATCCTGCTGTTGCCCGGACGCGTAGCTCCAATGTTGTGCGTTACTTCGCAAAGGCGTCGATGGCGCAGGCCACCACGGCCCTACGAGCGCCGCGGACCATTTGCCGGGCGGAAGGTCAACCCCCACCGCATACCTTTTTCATCGCGGCGTCTCTTGCGTTGGCCTGGTCCAGGGCAGACCGCCATGCGGGGTCATCACTTCCTGTAGCTAAGCTTGCCCTGACTGCGACATTACTGTAGGCCTCCGCTAGGCCGAGGGCAGACTCGCGGTCGCCAGCAGCGAGTTTTGGCGACGTATCTGCTACTTCTCTCAGCATCATCGCCCCGTTAACTTCGGCAATGCCGGCGCGCTCTGGGCTTGTTCCGTTAGTTTCAATTTGCACCGCGCGGGCTGCGAGTTGGTAGCTGTCGCACAGTTTCTGGCGAGCTGCCGCGACCTCACCGGCGCTGGGCGGAGGGGGCGTGCTGATTGCAGCCGACTTTACAGACGAGGGTCGAGTCAGGGATACGACAAGAGCGGCCACGGCTATTGCGGCAACGAGGGCAACCGCCGCCGTCAGCCAAGGGCGTGGACGCGCGTCCTGGGGATTATTTGGTAGCCAGGGGCCCGAGGGCGAGTGGGCAGAGGGCTTCTCACCATAGCCATGCGGCAGGTTTTCCACCGAACGACTCCTCCCGCCTCCCCGACCAGCACGTAACAACTACTCGTAGCCACGATCTGCTTCACTGATAATTATGCAGCCATGATGTCTTCGGCAATTCACTTCATTGGTTATTGGGCCTGCGTCCTTCTTCGGCTGGTGTTGTCGGCGGTCGCCGATTATGACCCGGTGATACTTCTTCATCGTCGCGTCCTCAGCGTTTACCTCGTCGGTTACAGATCGCTATGCGGGGCCGTGGAGCCGTAGCACCCAGCTGATGTCGCCTGCACTTTGCCGTATGCCGCAGCCAGCGCGAGGGCTGCCGGCCGGTCTCCGGGCGAAATCACCGGTGCTCACATGATCACGTGCTCTGACGAGGTCTGCGGCAGCAGAGGATCATGGGTTTCCGCCGCAGGCCTTTTTCATCACGGCATCCTTTGTGTTGACATCGCTGATCGTCGACTGCCAGAGTGGGTCACTTCTCTGCTGCACGGTCGGAGCTATGGCCTGTGCATTGCTATATGCCTCAGCGAGAGCGAGCGCAGCCGTTTTGTCGGCAGGTGCGGTACCAGGCGTGGCCTCAACGGTGTGCTCGAGAATCAATGCACCATTTACGAGTGCAACGCCTGATAGAGCGGGATTATCGCCGTTCGTTGCAATTTGGACAGCGCGGGCCGCCTCGTTGTAGGCATCACAAATCTTCTTGTGCGCAGCACTTGCGTCATCGGCACTCAACGAAGGCGACGGAGAAGTAACCGCTGACGGCGTAGATCGTTTGTCGGTCGAACGAGTCATTGAAACGACGAGAGCGGTAGTGCTCAGTGCGATCGCAATTGTCGCTAACGCGACCGCTGGCCACACACGTGGACGCGGCGCTGCTTGCGTCCACGGTGGACTGCCGGGTGGAGATGCGAACGGGCCTTCACTCGGAGCTGGGGGCAAGTTCCCCGGCATCTAGATCCTCCTCAGAACTACTCATGAGCTGGTCGTCCTATAGCGACCATCGCATCCTTTTCATTGGAGCTCGTACAGAATCTATGTCAATGGGCGTTGATTCGTAACGCATACCAGGCCGGTCTGCCGGCGCTTCGATGGTTAATGTCAACGATCCAGCCCGCCTACCAGATTTTATGGTTGCTCGACGCCGTGGCCTCCGCATCATCCGCCGTCGGCTCACACACAGCGTGCTGGTTAAGTCGACATCCCCGGCCCGCCGCCAGGGCGAAGCGCCCGCAGATCGCTCGCGTTGGTGTTGTCCATATTAGTAAAACCTTTGGCGGCGAGGTGGGCCTTCGTCCCGACACCGGTCAGCGTCTCGTGGTGTGCCTGAAGCGTTTTCACGTGCTGGCCGTGTGAGGTGGTGACCGCGTCGTGGAAGGCGTCGGCGGCGCCGAAGTCGCCGAACATTCCTGACTCCAGCGGTCCTTGCGCCAACCGGTCGGCCCCATCGCGGGCGTGCCCACCGGCACGGTGGGATTGGTTGCCGCCCGAGTGCAAAAGGTCAGTGTCGACGAACATCGGATGTCCTTTCGAGTCTGCATCCCATCGCACATGCGATCCATTATGACCAGGCTAAATACCCCGCCAGGGGCGGTCAATTCACTTCGATAAGTCGCCGTCAGAACCCATGGCTGTTTGTGACGTCCGCCCTGTCCCATTCGGGATCAACGGTGATAGGCGTTGGGATCTCGAGGTGCGGCAAACGCAGCGTGCCCCACGGCGTGCGGACTTCACGCAAGCTGGAGAGCCGGCCTTCACCTCTGGGCGATGCTGTCATGCCTTCGGCCGCTAACGCCTCCCCCCGCCCCACGACGATCTCCGTCATGTTGTGCAGCGACTCACTGCCGGGGTCGTAGTAATGCGAGTGGTCGGTGAACCATGGCAGCACGCTGTGTGAACCGGTGACCTCTGCGCGGAAGCGCACCGCGCCGAAGCTGGCGTGCGCGGGGTCGGCGCCCAGACCGGCCGCGGGACCGACGGGGGCTCCGAGGAGGTCGTTGAGGCCTGTGGGTAGCCCAGTGCCGCTCTCGCCTATCCAGCTGACAGCGTCGGTTGACGCCGCACCGACGTACAGCCTTCCCCCTTGCAGATGAAAGTCCGCGGCACGAGAAGCCAGGTCCGTTCCGGGACAGCCCACTAAGACGGCGTCGTTGGCGTGCATACCCATGGTGAATGCATCGGCCACCGTCGTCGCCCCGTAGGAATGCCCGAGGACGGTTACGTGGCCAGGCGCCGGCGCTTGGTGGGTCGCCGCTAGGCCGTTGACGTCGGCGGTCAGCGCTGCGCCAGCCTGCCGCGCCATCCAAGGCGTACCGATCTCCGTTAACCTCCGGGCGTCAACCAGAGTCCGATCCCACTGTGGCGCTTCGAAAGCCGGGGCGTCGTAGCCCATCCAGGCGAGCACCGCAGTCGCCCGCGACGGATCGGCACGCAGCGACTGCTCATACAGGTTGATCGCCTCGTCGGGACCATCGGAGAACCAACCGCCCTTCACACTGCTGTTGCTCCCCGGCACCACCACGGCGGTGTTTCGGGCCGTGTCCGGGTTGCCGATGGCGATGGCAGCCCTCCCCTCGCGGCCGAACGCAACCGGATCGTAAGCCCACAGCAAGACCGGGCGTGCGTTCGGCGGGTCCGCGCCCCTGCTCAGGTCCAAGCCCTGATCGGTACGCACGGCGTTTTGATATCGGGCGACGTCTTCGGCGGACAGGCCGTAACTTTCCGGGGAGGCAAGCACTTCTCGGCCTCGGTCGTGGAGAACGTCATCCCGCAACGAGTCCGCCGCCCACCCGCGTTGTCGTGCAACGCTTTCCACCCGCTGTAGGTCATCTTTCAGCACCGCGCGGTTCACCTGGTCACGCACTTGGGCGGGGATGCCGTTGAGGTTTCCCAACTGCGGGGAGTGCTGAGCGACCAGCATGGCCTTCTGTGTGTCGTTAAGCGAAGACCACCAACTCGCAACCGACGGCGGTGCGCTGTCCGGAGGCGGGATCAACAGTTCGTCGACAGTCCTGACCTCTGACGGGTCGACACCGTCGAACCGCAGGCGCGCCACAGCGCCCTGCAAGCCCAGGGCGTACTCGTCGCGAACGCGCCTCAGCTGGAACGCAATCGCCCGCGTCTCGGCAATCGCGTCTGCGCACAGGCGGTCTATATCTGCATGCCCGGCACCGACTTCACCGTCGATGGTGGCCAAGTGGTCTTCGAGCGCACCGATGTGACGCGCCGACGTCCGCTGCGCTTCAGCCAGGGCAATGGCGAGCTGGTCCAAATCGACCGCAATCCGGGGCAGTTGTACTGCTTGCAACCCTAGTCTCGCGACGACGCGACCCACTTCGGTGGCGTCGTCGATCGGGTGCGAGCCGACTCCTCGTTCCCATGAAGCGCGGAAGAAGAACCGTGCGTGCTCGAACGCGAAGCCCGCCTCGCTCGCGCTCTGACCCGCATCGTGGAACGCCTGCGCCAGCCGAGCGATCTGTGCCGGACGGCCGGCTTGCAGACTCGCGTCAAGCACCCACGGGTCATCGCCGGCTTCGACGATCAGCATCGGAATGCTGATGTGCCGCAGTTGCATTGCTCCGGCTTCTCGCGGTCACAACGGGCTCGCGCCGTCGGCCAGCCCGTCACCGTCGGAGTCGGTCAGCCGTAGGTTCCATCTGCCATCACCATCGGTGTCGATGTACCCGGTGGTCCCACCTCCGTCGGTGGACAGTACCCGGTCGGCCAAGCCGTCGCCGTCGGTATCGAAGAGCCGGTCGTCGGGCTGGCCGTGGCCGTCGAAATCGACCAGGGGGCCGCCCGTGTGTTCGACCCCGTCAAGGCCGAACCAGCGCAGCTGGTTTCCGCCCCGCTCCGTTGCCACCCCCCACGTTCCGGACCCGTCGTCGGTGAAGTACGCCTCCGGGGTGCCATCATTGTCCAGGTCAAGGACTAGGTGGTCGGCAATGCCATCCCCGTCCAAATCGGCGAGAGCATCGTCGCGCAGACCGTCGCCGTCGAAATCAAGTGCATACGAATCGAATCGGCCGTCACCGTCCAGGTCTAAGTCCGGTTGCGCATGCCAGAACGCCGCGGTGCCGTCGTCCCCATGTAGGCAGTAATCCATGCGTAATGTGACGCTCGGCTATCGCTACGGGTTCCCCCGAGATTGCCACCACGCCAACAACTCTGCAGTCGCTTCCTCATCACTCAACGGACCGCGCTCGAGCCGCAGCTCCTTCAGGAAGCGCCACGCCTCGCCGACTTGCGGGCCGGCCGGGATGTCGAGCAACTTCATGATCTGGTTGCCGTCCAGGTCGGGACGCACCCGCGCGAGATCCTCTTGCGCAGCCAGCTCGGCGATGCGCTGCTCGAGCCGGTCGTAGCTGGACTGCAGCCGGGCGGCGCGGCGCTTGTTACGCGTCGTGCAGTCGGCGCGCACCAACTTGTGTAGCCGCGGCAGCAGCGGCCCCGCATCGGTGACATAGCGGCGCACCGCGGAATCGGTCCACTTACCCTCGCCGTAGCCGTGAAACCGCAAGTGGAGAAACACCAGCTGCGCGATGTCGTCGACCATTTGCTTCGAATACTTCAACGCGCGCAACCGCTTTCGCACCATCTTGGCGCCCACCACTTCGTGGTGGTGAAAGCTCACGCCGCCGTTGGGTTCGTGGCGGCGGGTCGCGGGCTTGCCGATGTCATGCAGCAGGGCGGCCCAGCGCAACACCAAGTCCGGGCCGTCGTCTTCGAGCGCCATCGCCTGGCGCAGCACCGTCAGCGAATGCTGATAGACGTCCTTGTGCTGGTGGTGTTCGTCGATGGCCATTTGCATGCCGCCCACCTCCGGCAACACCACCCGGCCCATCCCGGTTTGCACCAACAGGTCGATCCCGGCCACGGGGTCGGCGCCGAGCAGCAGTTTGTCCAGTTCGACGGCGACGCGTTCGGCGCTGATCCGTTCCAGCTGCGGGGCCATCTCCTCGATCGCCGCGCGCACGCGCGGCGCGACGGCGAACCCCAGCTGCGACACGAACCGCGCGGCGCGCAGCATCCGCAGTGGGTCATCGCCGAACGACCCCTCGGGGGCGGCGGGCGTGTCGAGCACCTTGTCACGCAGCGCCGCCAAACCGCCCAAGGGATCGAGGAATTCACCGGGACCCGTCCGCGTGATGCGCACCGCCATCGCGTTGACGGTGAAGTCGCGGCGGACGAGATCATCCTCGAGCCGGTCGCCGAAGCGGACCTCGGGATTGCGCGACACCTGGTCGTAGGTGTCGGCGCGGAACGTCGTGATCTCCAGCCGGTGCCCATCCTTACCGACCCCGACAGTGCCGAATTGAATCCCGGTGTCCCACAGGCTATCCGCCCAACGCCGCAGGATCTGCTTCACCTGCGGCGGGCGGGCGTCAGTAGTGAAATCGAGGTCGGGACTCAGTCTGCCTAGCAACGCATCCCGCACGGACCCGCCGACGAGGAACAGCTCGCGGCCCGCGTCCTCGAAGGCCGCGCCCAGCTCGGCGAGCATGGGCGCATGCCGGTTGAGTGCAACCGCGGCGGCGGTCAGCAACTCGGCGTCTTGGGCGGCTTCGGGCACGTTCGTTGAGCCTAGTCGGACAAGGTGTGTGAGCGGCCTCGCACCGGCTTCGGAGATGAATTGACCTGCTCACGCCGCACAGTAGCGTTATTTGTAGGTGAGAATGACCGACGACAGGTTGTGCGATGCATCTTCGATACATCAGCAGGGGCGCTTTGATCATGTTCGCCGGCGGCGACCCGTGGAAGGTCAACGCGATGTTGCAAAGCGGTCGCCCAGCGCAGATATCGCATCTCGCGCAGGCGTTTCACGACGCGGGCAGATCGACGTTGGAAGCTGAGGAGGCTTTCCGCCAAGCAAAGGCCAAGTTTGAGCAGTCGTGGACGCACGAGAACGGTGAGAACCCAATAAATGATTCTGCGGAGGTGCAGAAAGCGACCAAGCTGCTGGGCACGCAAGGTACCCAGCTGCCGCAGATTGGCGCCGACCTGCAGGCTATCGCGGCCGCTTTGGCTGATGCCCAGCGTCGCGCTGGCACCGAAATTGCAGGCCTCGAAAGCCAGCTGCTGAGCCTCGACGAACAGATCGGAGAGGCTGTCGACCTAGAGAATACGCACCCGCTCACAGCGTCGGAGAGGCAGCTTGTCGACCACCACATCGATGAACTTGAGAAGCATGCGATCGACGCTACAAAAGCATCGCTAAGCAAGTTAGAAGGTATACGTGATAACTACGCACGCCAGCTTCGGACTTCTACGGCGATTCTACGGACACACGACGGGTACAGTCCCCCTTTGATTGAGGGGGTCAGCGGTCAGGTGCCCGAAACGCCTGAGCAGCAGAAACAAGACGACCAGCGGCTGCAGAACCAAACCCGTGCGTTTCACCAGGTATTCGGGCGAGACCCGGAGTCCACGTCTGACTGGGATACCGCAGCGGCACTCGATCCTCAGACTTACGACCCAAAGTTCAAAGGCGTTAATTCGAACGTCGAAGTAGTTAGGATCCGGCCAGTACCTGGCCAGGGCGTTGTACGCGTCTCCCAGTGGATCGAACAGTACGACGTCACAAGCGCTCCTCCATGGAAGCGCGACATGGGTAATAACCGCGTCGCGAATACAAATTTTGATCCAGAAGACACCAAAGTTACCACGTACATCGACTACGAAAATGGGATCGTAGTGTTGCGTCAGAATCCCTCGGTAGAGGAAACCACGACCGGTGGACCCGGGGAGGTGCGAATCGGAACTCCTAGAGGTAGCGTATCGCAGCTGTCAGACGGATCGGTACGGGTTAAATACGACGCGGGTAATCCGTTCGCGCCAGGCGTCACTACAAATCCCAAGGGGCCAATGGAAAATCACACGATTACCGTCAACGGCGACTTGGTATTCACGCCGGGGCCAACCGGCGTACAGATAAACGGCACACGAACTGATTATCCCTCGTTGGAGGCTTATCAAGACCTTCCTGGAGGTGGAACCAAGACACTAATGATTGATCCCGCTCAGTCAGGACGATCGGGCGGCCCCGCCCTCAACTTAGAGGGTCACCACGACGTGGGTCCCCTTGGCGGAAAGGCGTTCGCACCGTTCGACAAAGGTGACTGGAACCCGCAATACGATGTCTTCGTCCCACTGCCTTCCACCGACTTCGGACCGGTCACCGCAATTCCGTCTGTTCCGCCCCTGCCTGCTGGCGGAGCCGTGCTTGCATGACCCAACCAACGGAGTCTTCATCGATGCCTACGAACCGTCGGGGCCGGCGTCTCGACGCTGCAGCGTGGCGCACTGCCACTCTGTCATCACCGTTTGTCGTTCAAGCGGTGTTAGGACTACTGCTTCTGCTGGCGTGGGCAATGGGAAAGGGTTACTACACCACGGAGAGCGGGCGCAGCGAGCGGACCTGGATTCTTACGGCTACAACGCTGACCGCCCTCGCAACGCTAACTACGAGCGCTGCGTTGTTGCGCTCACAGTCGGCTCGGCACAGAGGTCTCGGCCTGAGTGCTGGGGCGTGTTCAATTGCGGTCTGGATCGGTGGGGCCCTTTACGCCTACTTGGTGCTGCGATGAATCGTCAGTCGCCGATTAGCGCACGCGACCGATATGGGCCGACCTCGTTCCTGGTGGCTGTCGGGCACATCCTCCTCTGGGAGTTCGGCACCTGGCTCTTCTTTCCTTACTCCCTGGTGTTCGTAATCCCTGGCGTTCTCGTATACATGGCGATCGCCGCGCTGATTGCGTTGGCTACAGGAATAGTCGGCCAGGTCGGGCGGGGGATGCTTATGGGCAGCCTCGCCGTACCGCTTTCACTGGTCATCTTCGGCGGGATATGGGCCATCGCGAGTGCCATCGGCCCGCTCTGAGAACAGGTCGTGACCTGCCGCGCCTCCTCGCGGCGAGTATGTCCGGGGCGCCATGTCGTGCCAGCTACTATCGCTTGGGTGTCGGAAGGCGAAGCAGGCAAGCCGCGCCGGCGCCGGGGTCGGCGCCGCGGTCGCGGCGCCTCGGCTGCCCCCGATGCTCAACAACCTGAGAAGGCGACCGGCGACTCGACGACGACGAAGCAGCGTCGCACCCGCTCGCCGCGCCGCGCTCCTGACCAGTTGCGCACCGTCCACGAGACCTCAGCGGGCGGGCTGGTGATCGACGGCATCGACGGGCCCCGCGACGCGCAGGTCGCGGCGCTGATCGGCCGCGTCGACCGGCGCGGCCGCATGCTCTGGTCACTGCCGAAAGGGCACATCGAGCAGGGCGAAACGGCCGAGCAGACCGCCATCAGGGAGGTCGCCGAGGAGACCGGCATCCGCGGCAGTGTGCTCGCGGCGTTGGGCCGCATCGACTACTGGTTCGTCACCGACGGCCGGCGAGTCCACAAGACCGTGCACCACTACCTCATGCGCTTCTCCGGCGGCGAGCTCTCCGACGAGGACGTCGAGGTGGCGGAGGTGGCCTGGGTGCCGATCCGCGAGCTGCCGTCCCGGCTGGCCTACGCCGACGAGCGGCGCCTGGCCCAGGTCGCCGACGAGCTCATCGACAAGCTACAAAGCGACGGCCCGGCCGCCCTGCCGCCACTGCCGCCAAGCACCCCGCGGCGCCGGCCCCAGACCCACTCGCGCACCCGGCACGCGGACAAGCCGGCCACCAGCCGCAACAACGGGCACGGGCCCTCGCCGTGACGGCGCCCCGACTGCGCTGGTCCGGCCTATCGCGCCTGGCCGCCGTCCTCGGTGTCATCGCCGGCATCGCCATGCTCACCGCGCCCGTGCTGCCTCGAGCGACCGCGGGTGAGCCGGGCGTGACGCCGTTCGTGCGGGTCCGCATCGACCAGGTGACCCCGGACGTCGTGACCACCACCAGCCAGCCTGTCGTCACGGTCACCGGCATGGTGGCCAACATCGGCGACCGCCCCGTCCGCGACGTCATGGTGCGCCTCGAGCACGCCGACGCCGTCACCGGGTCAGCCGGCCTGCGTACCTCGCTGGACGGCGACACTGACGGGTACCAGCCGGCCGCGGACTTCCTCACCGTCTCGCCCGAGCTGGAGCGCGGCCAGGAGGTGGGGTTCACGCTATCGGCCCCGCTGCGCTCGCTGACCAAGCCGTCGCTGGGCGTCGACAAGCCCGGCATCTTCCCCGTCCTGGTCAACGTGAACGGGACACCCGACTACGGCGCTCCCGCGCGGCTGGACAACGCGCGCTTCCTGCTGCCGGCCGTGGGTGTGCCGCCGGATAGGGCCGACGACCTGGAATCGGCCGTCGCGCCGGACACCTCCAAACCCGTCGGGATCACGATGCTGTGGCCCCTGGCCGACCGGCCGCGGCTGTCCCCCGGCGTCCCCGGCGGCACGATCCCGGTGCGGCTCATCGACGACGACCTGGCCACCTCCCTGGCCCCCGGCGGCCGGCTGGACATCCTATTGGCGGCGGCCGAGGTCGCCACCAGCCACGACGTCGACCCCGACGGCGCCGTCGACCGGGCGCTGTGCCTGGCGGTCGACCCTGACTTGCTGGTCACCGTCAACGCGATGACCGCCGGCTACGTCGTGTCCAACTCCCCCGACGGGCCGGCCCAGTTGCCGGGCACCCCGACCCACCCGGGCACCGGCCAAGCCACCGCGGCCCAATGGCTGAGCCGGCTGCGCGCCCTGGCGCACCGGACCTGTGTGGCGCCGCTGCCCTACGCCGAGGCCGATCTCGACGCCCTGCAACGCGTCAACGATCCCGGGTTGAGCGCCACCGCCACCACCACGATCGGCGGCATCGTCGACAAGATCCTCGACGTCGCCTCCGTCCGCGGCGCCACCCTGCTGCCCGACGGCCCGTTGACCGACCGGGCCGTCAAGCTGCTCAACGGCAGCGGCCCCACGGTCACGGTCGCCGCGGCCAACCTGTCGGCGGACTCCCCGGGGCCCGGCGTCGACACCGCGCCCCGCCGGCTGTCCCCGCAGGTGGTCGTCGCGCCGTTCGACCCGGCCGTCGGCGCCGCACTGGCCGGGGCCGGGGCCGCCCCCGAGGTGCCGACCTACCTCGACCCGTCGCTGACGATCCGCCTCGCCCACGACTCAGTGACCGCGCGGCGCCAAGACGCCCTGGGCTCCATCTTCTGGCACGCGCTGCGCCACGACGACACGCCGCGCACCCAGGTCCTCGTCCCGCCCGCGGCGTGGAACCTGCAGGCCGACGACGCGCAGGTCATCCTCACCGCGCTGACCACCAGCATCCGGTCCGGGCTGGCGGTGCCGCGCCCGCTGCCCGCGGTGGTCGCCGACGCCACGCAGGCCGCCGCCGGCGCGGGCCAGCCGCCCGAGGAGCTGGGCGCCTACACCGCGGCCCGGGGCCGCTTCGGTGACGACGTCACCGCGGACATCACCGGGCAGATCGGCCGGCTGTGGGGTTTCACCGCGGCGTTGGACACCGACGACCGCACCGGCCTGACCGGCGCCCAGTACACCGCGCCGCTGCGCGAGGACATGCTGCGGGCGCTGAGCCAGTCGGAGCCGCCCGACACCCGCAACGGCCTGGCCCAGCAGCGGATGGTCGTCGTCGCTAAGACCATCAATGACCTGTTCGGCGCCGTGACGATCGTCAACCCCGGCGGCTCGTACACCCTGGCCACCGAGCACAGCCCGCTGCCGCTGGCCTTGCACAACGGGCTGGCCGTTCCCATCCGGGTGCGGTTGCAGCTCGACACCCCGCCGGGGATGACCGTCACCGACGTCGGGCAGATCGAACTGCCGCCCGGCTACCTGCCGCTGCGGGTCCCTATCGAGGTGAACTTCACTCAGCGGGTCGCCATCGACGCCAGCCTGCGCACGCCCGACGGCCTGCGGCTGGGCGAGCCGGTGCGCCTGTCGGTGCATTCCAACGCCTACGGCAAGGTGCTGTTCGCCATCACGCTGACCGCCGCGGCGGTGCTGGTGACCCTGGCCGGCCGATCTGCCCGGTGATGTCCGCGGTGACGTCGTCACCGAAGCGGCCCCGGGCCGCGGTGTAGGCGCCCAGC
>NZ_LZKC01000192.1:0-12734 GCF_001672685.1 Mycobacterium sp. E2462 | reverse complement strand
CTACCCGCTCGCCGGCATCCTCGGCGACGACGCCGCGACGGTCACCGGATCCGGACACCGCGACACCCCGCCGGCCGACGCGCTGTCGGCGGGCCTCGCCGCCCTGGGCGCCGCCGACCCCGCCTGCGACTGGGCGCCCGCCGTCCCGGCCGCCAACCGCCCACCGCTGCGTGGGTTCCCCAACGCGCCGATGCGGGCGGTGCACCTGTGGGTGGCCCCGGACCGGCTCGCTGACGCAACGCCGCCCGCGCCGGCGCTCACCGTCGCCGTCGAGGACTGGCAGGCCGCGGCGCCGGTCGCCGACCGGCCGGGCGCGCTGACCATCGGCCTGCACGCCGACGAAAGCTCGGCCGAGCTGGCCCGGCGGATCACCGAAGCCATTGCGGCACAGGGTGACTCCCGCGTCGTCGCGCCCGTCGAGGCCGAGATCCTGGTCGTCATCGCCCCCGCCCTCGATCACACCGACCCCGCCGCGGCGATCGACCACATCGGGCGCCGTCCCGACGCGGGCCTACCCGACTACGCCGGCCTGATCGGGCCGCGCTGCCGCGCGGTGTGGCTGCTCACCGCGCGCGCCGAACAGGTGGGCGCCACGGCCGAGGCCCCGGCGCAGGCGGCGCTGGCGGCGATGCACCGCAGCGTCGGATTCGAGTTCCCGGACCAGGCGTTCGGGCACCTCGACCTGGCCGACCGTGACGTCGACGCGCGCACCGCCCACGCCGTCGTCGCCGCGCTACGCGGCGAGGCTTCGGAGGTCGCGGTGCGCGCCGCCGACGGTCACGGCGCGCCACAACGCTACGTCCGGACGTTCCGCGACGGCCGCGGCGCGGCGATCGCACGTCCGCTTGACGCGGCCACGCTGGACAACGTCGTGATCACCGGTGGCAGCGGGGCGATCGGCCTGCACTACGCGCGGCTGTGCCTCGAGCGCGGCGCCAACACGGTAGTTCTCTTGAGTCGCAACGGCGTCGACCCCGAGGCGCTGCGTCGGCTCACGGATTCCCGCGGCGCCGGAGTCCGGGTGCACGCGCCGCGGTGCGACATCACCGATCGGGCCGCCCTGGCGGCCGCCGGCGCCGAATACGGCGGATCCGGGGCGTCGCTGTTGATCCACACGGCCGGCGTCGCCGTCGCCCGGCCACGCGCCGAACTGACCGGTGCGGACGTGGCTGCGGTGAGCGCGGCGAAGGTGCGTGGCCTCGCGCTGCTCGCCGAGTCATGGCCGCTGCGCCCCGACTGCCGAATCCTGGCGTGTTCCTCGGTGTTCGGAGTGTGGGGCGGCTACACCCACGCGGCCTACGCCGCCTCGAACCGGATGCTCGACGTGCTGGCCGCCCAGCTGCGCGCCGCCGGCCGTGACTGCACGGCGATCCGGTGGGGGTTGTGGCAGGACGCCGGCGTGGTCGTGGGTGACGAGATCGCCCGCACCGAACGCTCCGGTCTGGTGGCGATGGACCCCGCCCGGGCGCTGGACGCCAGCCTGTATGGCTACGGTGGCGACCCGCTGATCTTCGACGCCGATTTCGATCGCTTGCGGGTGTTCTTCGAAAGCCAAGGCATGCCAATGCCGTTCAGCGCTGTGGAGCCTGGACAGGCCGCGGGTGCCGACGCCACCCCCAAGCCGCTGGCGGAGGTGGTGCGTGCGGAGCTGGCCGCCACGCTGCACCTGGACGGCTCCGTCTGGCTCGACCCGAGCACGTCGCTGATCGACCTGGGCGTCGACTCGCTGCTCGCGCTCGACCTGCGCAAGCGGCTGCGCCGGACCGTGGGCGGCTCGGTTCCGGTGGCCCGCATGCTCGGTGGCATCACCGTCGGCGAATTGATCGAAGCGCTGCTCGCGCAGGCGCCCGCGACGCCCCCCGAGCGCCCGGCCGCGACCGGAACGCAGCGTTCACCCCTCGCGATGCTGGAAAGGTTGGACTCCTAGCGTGACTGACACCACGGGCACCGACGCCCGCCTCGACGATGAGCGCCTGGAACTGTTGCGCCGCAAGATCGCCGAACGCGGCCTGGCCCGGCCTGCCGCCGAGGCCGCGGTGGCGACCGCCGAGGGGCCCCGGATGTCGGTCGGTCAGCATCGCATGTGGTTCGTGCAGTCGGTCGACCCCGACAGCGCGCTGCTCAACATTTGCGTGTCCTACCGCGTCACCGGCAACGTCGACGTTGCGCGGCTGCGGCGGGCCGTCGACGCCGTGGCGGCTCGACACCCCGTCCTGCACACCACCTACGAGACCACCACCGAGGGCGATCCCCGCCCGGTGTTGCGGGTCGGGCTGCGACCCGAATGGGCCGAACACGACCTGAGCGGACTGGCGGACCAGGCCCGCCGGCTGCGCCTCGACGTGTTGGCGCAGCGCGACTTTCGTCGGCCTTTCGACCTATCCGCGGATTGCCCACTGCGGGTGACCGCGGCCCGGTTGGCGCCCGAGGAACTGATGCTGCTGTTCACCGCCCACCACATCGCGTGGGACGACGGCTCGTGGGCGCCGTTTTTCGCCGACCTGACCCGCGCGTACGCCGACCCCGACGGCTTCGCCGCCGCGCCCGCCGGCCCGCGCGTCGCGCCGGAGCATTCGCTGCGCGATGAGGACCTGGAGTACTGGCGGCCCCTGATGGCGAATCTGCCGGAGCCGCTCGAACTTCCGGGCCCCAACGGATCGGTGGTGCCGAGCTCCTGGCGCGCGCAGCGTGCGACGGCGCGGCTGTCGGCGGGCACCGTCGAGCGGGTGAGCGAGTTGGCTCGAGAATTCCGCGCGACCCCGTACATGGTTTTGATGGCGGCCTTCGGCGCGCTGGTGCACCGCTACACACAGTCGACCGACTTCCTGGTCGCGGCGCCGGTGCTGAACCGCGGCATCGGCACCGAGGACGAGATCGGTTACTACGGCAACACCGTTGTGATACGGCTGCAACCCCGGCCGCGGCAGAGTTTCCGTGAGCTGTTGGCCGAGACCCGGGACAGCGCCGTCGGCGCCTTCGCCCACTCGCGGGCCGACCTGGACTGGCTGGTGCGCGAATCGAACCCGGACCGCCGCCACGGCGCCGACCGGATGACCCGGGTCAGCTTCGGGCAGCGCGCCTCCGACGGCGCCGGGTTCAGCCCGCCGGGCGTGCGCTGCGAGCGCGCGGAGCTGCGCGGCCACTTCAACCAGCTACCACTGAGTTTCATGGTCGAGTTGGACGGCTCCCGCGGCGCCCTGGTCGAGGCCGAGTACCTCGTGGAGGTGCTGGACCAGCAGCTGGTGGAACAGATGCTGCGCCATTACGCCGTCTTGCTGGACGCGGCGCTGGCCGACCCCGACACGACGCTGTCGGGCTGCGCATTGCTGGGCGACGACGACGCCGCGTGGCTGCGCGACGTGTCGACGGGCGAGGCGTTCGACACCCCGGCGGCCACCTTGCCGGAGCTTGTCAGCCGGCGGGCCGGCGTGGCGCCCGACGCCGTCGCGGTCGTCTACGAAGGCCGGCACTACAGCTACCGCGAGATCGACGAGGAGTCGAACCGGGTGGCGCACTGGCTGATCGAGCAGCGCATCGGCACCGAGGACCGGGTCGCGGTGCTGCTCGACAAGTCGCCCGAGCTGGTGATCACCGCGCTGGGCGTGTTGAAGGCGGGCGCGGTGTACCTGCCGGTCGAC
This sequence comes from Mycobacterium sp. E2462, assembly GCF_001672685.1. Taxonomy (NCBI): domain Bacteria; kingdom Bacillati; phylum Actinomycetota; class Actinomycetes; order Mycobacteriales; family Mycobacteriaceae; genus Mycobacterium; species Mycobacterium sp. E2462. The sequence goes on along the minus strand of NZ_LZKC01000192.1, from coordinate 9,096 downwards.
CCCACCTATCCCGAGGATCGGCTGAGCTTCATCCTCGGCGACGCCGACGCCAAACTCGTTGTCCGCGAACCCGTCGGCGCGCTGCACCGCTATCCCTCGACCCCGCCCGCGCAGCTGGTCAGGCCGCTGAGCCCGCGCAACACCGCCTACCTGATCTACACGTCGGGTTCCACCGGTCTGCCCAAGGGCGTGCCGGTGCCGCACGCCCCGATCGCCGAGTACTTCATCTGGTTCGGCCGGGAATACCGGGTCGACGAGACCGACCGGCTGCTGCAGGTCGCGTCGCCCAGCTTCGACGTGTCCATCGGCGAGATCTTCGGCACCCTCATTTGTGGTGCGCGCCTGGTGATTCCGCGGCCCGACGGGCTGCGCGACATCGGCTATCTCACCGACCTGCTTCGCGGCGAGGGCATCACGTCGATGCACTTCGTGCCGTCGCTGCTGGGGCTGTTCTTGTCGTTGCCGGGCGTCAGCCAGTGGCGCACGCTGCGGCGGGTCCCCATCGGCGGGGAGGCGCTGCCCGGTGAGATCGCCGACAAGTTCCACGCCACCTTCGACGCGCTGCTGTACAACTTCTACGGGCCGACCGAAACCGTGGTCAACTGCACCAGCTACCCGGTCGAGGGCACCCAGGGCACCCGGATCGTGCCGATCGGGCGGCCCAAGATCAACACCCAGATCCACCTGCTCGACGACGCGCTGCAGCCCGTCCCGCCCGGCGTGATCGGCGAAATCTACATCGGCGGCAGCCATGTCGCCCACGGCTATCACCGTCGGCCGCAGTTGACGGCCGAACGATTCGTGGCCGACCCGTTCAGCACGGGTGGGCGGCTGTACCGCTCCGGTGACCTGGCTCGCCGCAACGCCGACGGGGACATCGAATTCGTCGGACGCGCCGACGAACAGGTGAAGATCCGCGGATTCCGCATCGAGCTGGGTGAGATCGCCGCCGCGATCCTGGTCGACCCCAGCGTGGGACAGGCGGTCGTCGTGGCCGTCGACCTGCCCCAGCTGGGCAGAAGCCTGGTCGGTTACGTCACGCCGGCACCGGGCGGCAGCACCGAAACTGTTGAGCTGGAACGCATTCGGGCCCGCGTCGCCGCCGCGCTGCCCGACTACATGACTCCGGCCGCCTACGTGGTGCTCGACGAGATTCCGATCACGGCGCACGGCAAGATCGACCGCAAGGCGTTGCCGCAGCCGCAGATCGCGGCGGCCGTGGAATACCGCGACCCCAGTACCCCCACCGAGCGCCGCATCGCCGCGCTGTTCTCCCAGTTGCTCGGGCACGACCGGGTCGGCGTCGACGACTCGTTCTTCGACCTTGGGGGTCACTCACTGGTCGCGACCAAGCTCGTCACCGCGATCCGCTCCGAGTGCGGGGCCGAGCTGTCCATCCGCGAGGTGTTCGAGCTCGCGACCGTGGGGCTGCTGGCGCGACGGGTCGACGAGCTCGCCTCCGGTCAGCGGGCCCGGCCGCGGCCCAAGCTCATCGCGACCGCGCACGACGAGCCGATGCCGCTCTCGGCGTCGCAGCTGCGCAGCTGGTTCGCGTTCCGCATCGACGGCCCCAGCCCCGTCAACAACATCCCCTTCGCTGCCACGCTGTCCGGTCCGTGGGACATCGACGCCCTGGTCGCGGCGGCCGGTGACGTCGTCGCACGCCACGAGATCCTGCGCACCACCTACGTCGAGCTCGACGGCGTGCCGTATCAGGTGGTCGGCCCCGCCGGCGACCTGCCGGTGCGCCGCGCCGAGGGCGCGGACGACACCTGGCTGCAGCAGCAACTCGACGTCGAGCGGCGGCACTGCTTCGAGCTGGACCGCGAGCTGCCCATCCGCGTCGCCGTGCTGCGCACCGCCGACAACCCGACCGAACACGTGCTGTCACTGGTCGTGCACCACATCGCCTCCGATCACTGGTCGGCCGGGGTGCTGTTCTCCGACCTGATGACGGCGTACCGGGCCCGCCGCGGCGGGGACGCCCCGTCGTGGGCGCCGCTTCGGGTGCAGTACGCGGACTACGCGGCGTGGCAGCGCGCCTACTTGGGCCTGGATGCCGTTGGGGGCGGCCAGGAGTCCGCCGTGGCCGACGAGCAGCGCGAATACTGGACGCGACAGCTGGCCGGGTTACCGGAGGACACCGGCCTGCGGCCGGACTTCGCGCGCCAGCCGGTGCCGAGCGGGGAGGGCGAATCCGTCGACTTCCGCATCGACGCGGCCACCCGCGACAAGCTCGTCGACCTGTGCCGCGAGGTCGGCGTCACCGAGTTCATGTTGCTGCAGACGGCCGTCGCCGTGGTGCTGCACAAAGCCGGTGGCGGCGTGGACATTCCGCTGGGCACACCGGTGGCCGGCCGCACCGAGGCCGAATTAGACCAGCTGATCGGCTTTTTCGTCAACATCCTGGTGCTGCGCAACGACCTGGACGGCAACCCGACCCTGCGCGAGCTGCTGACCCGCGCCCGGGAGACCGCGCTGGCCGCTTACGCCCATTCCGATCTGCCGTTCGACAGAGTGGTCGACAGCGTCAGCCCGGTGCGCTCGCTGTCGCGCAACCCGCTGTTCCAGGTCGTCGTCCACGTGCGCGATCACCTGCCCGCGACCCGGGTGATCGATCCGGCGCCGGATCGGGGCGGGCAGGACACCGTGTGCACGTCGCTCGACCCGATTTTCGACATGGCTCACGCCGACCTCAGCGTCAACTTCTTCGGCACCGACGGCAGTGGAGAGTCCGCCGGCGTCGGTTACCACGGCAACGTCATCTACCGGACCGAGCTCTACAGCCGGGCCACCGTCGAGCGGTTGACCGGCTGGCTCACGCGGGTGGTCGAGGGGTTTGCCGACGACCTCGACCGGACTTTGCGGGACGTGCAGTTGATCGACGCCCGCGAGCAGCGGCGGATCCTGCAGGACTGGAGTCGTGGTGAGCAGCCGCCCGCCGACCGGCCGCGCACCATACCCGAACTGCTCGAACCGAGCCGGCAGTTGACGGCCGACCGGGTCGCGGTGCGTTGCGCCGACGCCGAGCTGAGTTACCCTGCGCTGCACCAGCATTCGGACAACCTCGCCGCGCTGCTGGTCGCTCAAGGCGTCCGGCCGGGGCGCCTCGTCGGGCTGTCCACGCGGCGCAGCGCCGACATGGTGGTGGCCCTGGTGGCCATCATGAAGGCCGGCGCCGGCTATTTCCCCATCGACCCCGGCTACCCGCTGGCGCGCAAGCAATTCATGCTCGACGACGCGCGGCCACCGGTGGTGCTGGCGACCGACGACGCCGTGGACACCATGCCGCAGCTGCCCGGCGTCACGCTGGTCTCGCTGGACGACCCGCAGGTGCGCGCCCGGGTGACCGCGCTGGACGCGCAACCGCCGTGGAAGGACTTACCGCTTCCACATCCCGACGACCCGATGTTCCTGGTCTTCACCTCCGGATCCACCGGCAAGCCCAAAGGCGCGGTGGGCACGCACCGCTCGATGGCGGCCCGCTTGGATTGGCAACTGCGGCACTACCCGCCCAGGACCACCGATGTCCGGTTGGCGCAGGCCTCCATCACCTTCCTCGAGGGCGGCATGGAGATGCTGGCCGGCTTGGCGGCCGGCGCGACCCTGATCCTGGCCGACGACGCCGAGCACCGCGACCCCGAGGCCCTCGGCGACTTGATGATCCGGCATTCGGTGGCCCAGGTGACCGCCGTGCCCAGCCTGGTCTCCGCGTTGGTCGACAGCCGGCCGGACGCGGTGCGGGCGCTGTCGCGGCTGGTGTGCGGCGGTGAGCCGGTGAGCGCGTCGCTGTTGTCCCGGTTGGTGGCGGTGTGCGCGCCCGACACCCAGCTGCTCAACAATATCGGGTCCACCGAAACCTCGGGCGCCGTCTCCCGCGGGCCGCTGAGGCCGCCGATTCCCTTGGTGGGCAAGCCCGTAGCGGGGGCGCAAGCCTATCTGCTCGACGACGGCCTGCGGCCGGTGCCGGCCGGTGTGGTGGGGGAGCTCTACTACGCCGGCGACCAGCTGGCTCGCGGCTATTGGAAGCGTCCCGGCCTCACCGCCACCCGCTTCGTCGCGAATCCCTATGCTTCAGAACCTGGTTCCCGGCTGTACCGCAGCGGCGACCTGGCCCGCTGGACCGAGGACGGCCGGCTCGAATTCGTCGGCCGGTCCGACCATCAGGTACAGGTGCGCGGCTTTCGGGTCGAGCTCGCCGAGGTCGAGGCGGCGCTGGCGGCCGTCGACGGGGTGGCCGCCGCGGCGGCCCGCACCTGGGAGGCGCACGGCGGCGTCTCGCTGGCCGGGTATGTGGTGCCCCACGCGGTGGTGGCCGACGACGCCGCCAAGGCGGCGTTCGCCGCCGAGGTGCGCGCCGCGATCGGCTTGACGCTGCCCGGCTACATGATGCCGTCGTCGCTGACCGTTCTCGACGCGCTGCCAAAGACCGAGTCCGGCAAGCTGAACCGGCCGGGGTTGCCCCGCCCGGAGGTCAGCACCAGCGGGCGGACCGAACCGCCGTGCACCGACACCGAGCGCGCGCTCGCCAAGGTGTTCGCCGAGTTGCTGTCGACGCCCGAAGTGGGGCGCTTCGACGACTTCTTCGCCCTGGGCGGCGACAGCATCCTCTCGGTGCAATTGGCGTCGCGGGCCCGGGCCGCCGGCCTGGCGGTGAACCCGCGGATGATCTTCGAGAACCCGACGGTGCAGCAGTTGGCCGCGGCCCTGGACGCGCTCGGCGAGGCGGCCGGGGAGCCCGACCCGGGCGCCCAGGCGGCGGACACCCGCTTCGCACCGATGAGCACCTCGGGGCTGTCGGCCACCGATCTCGCCGCGGTGACCCAGCTGTGGTCGGCGTCGCGCGAAGGCACGACATGACCACGGCCAAAACCGATGTCGCGCCCGACATCGAGGACGTGATGGCGCTCAGCCCCCTGCAGGAGGGGCTGTACTCGCTGACCACGCTGGCCGAGTTCGCCGAGGGTGAGGCGGCCGACGACCCGTACGTCATCGGAATGGCCGCCGACATCTCCGGCGCGCTCGACGTCGCCCTGCTCCGCGACTGCGCGGCGCTGATGCTGGCGCGCCACCCGAACCTGCGGGCCAGCTTCTTCAGCCGGGGCATCCCGCGGCCCGTGCAGATCGTCCCGTCCCGCGTCGAATTGCCGTGGCGCACCGTCACTGCCACGGCCGACGAGGTGCGGCGGCTCGAGACCGCCGAGCGCCGAACGCCTTTCGACCTCGAACACGGACCGGCGATCCGGTTCCTGCTGATCGAGTTGCCTGACGCGCGCTGGCGCCTGGTGCTCACCGCCCACCACATCGTCATCGACGGCTGGTCGATGCCCGTGTTCGTCAACGAGATGATGACCCTGTACCGGGCGGGCGGGGACACCGCCGCGCTGCCCGCCGCACCGCGGCCGTACCGGGACTACATCGGCTGGCTGGCCGGGCGCGATCTGGCTGCCAGCCAACAGGTTTGGCGGCAGCACCTGTCCGGACTGCAGGGGCCCACGCTGTTGTCGGCGGCCCTGGGATCGGTCGATGGTGTGCGTGGGGGCCTGCCCCGCACCACCGAGTTGCGCCTGCCGCCCGATGCCACCGCGCGGCTGCTCGACGGTGCCCGCTCCCGCGGCGTCACCGTCAACACGCTGCTGCAAATGGCTTGGGCGGTGGTGTTGTCGCGGCTCACCGACACCCACGACGTCGTATTCGGGGTGACGGTGTCGGGCCGACCCGCGGAATTGGCCGGCGTGGAGACCATGATCGGGTTGTTCGTCAACACCGTGCCGCTGCGGGTCCGGCTGGATCCGGCGGCGCGGGTCGGTGAGCAATGCCGCGCCGTGCAGCGCGATGCGGCGCTGCTGCGCGAGCACGGCTACCTCGGGCACGCCCAATTGCGGGCGCTCGGCGGGGTGGGGGAGATGTTCGACACCCTGCTGGTCTACGAGAACTTCCCGCTGGACGGTCTGACCGCCGGAGCCGAATTGTCCGCCGCCGGAGCCACGTTCCGGCCCTCGGCCCTGCAGACGCTGTCACACTTTCCGATCACGATCGCCGCTCACGTGGCGGGGGCCGAGCTCGTGGTGCTGATCGAGGTGATCGACGGGGCGCTGGGCGCGACGCCGGCCGCCCAGTTCGGCCGCCGCGTGCTGCTGGCCGCCGAGAACCTGTTGCAGAGCTGGGAGCGGCCACTGCGCGACGTGAGTGTCCTGTTCGAGGACGAACAGATCGTGGCGGTGCCCGCCGCAGGTCCGACACCCGGGCGCGGCATCCACGTCCGGTTCGCCGATGCCGCCGACGCGGCGCCGGACCGCCCGGCCCTGCGCTGGCGGGGCGGCTCGCTGAGCTATCGAGAGCTGAACCAGGCGGCCGACCGGGTGGCCGCGCAGCTCGCGCGGCGCGGTGCCGCGCCCGAAAGCGCTGTCGCGATTCGCCTTTCGCGCGGCCCGGAATACGTCATCGCGATCCTGGCCGTCCTCAAGGCCGGCGGCGTCTGCGTGCCCATGGAGCCGGGCACACCGCCGGAGCGAGTGGATTCCATTCTGCGCCAGTCGAAAGCGGTGATCGTCCTCGACGAGGCGCTGATCCAGGAATGGCTCGACGCCGAGCAGTCCGGGTTCGACCCGGTCGACGTGGCGCCCGGGCAGGCCGCGTACGTCGTCTTCACCTCCGGAACCACCGGGGAACCCAAGGGGGTCGTCGGGACCCACGGCGCGGTCGGCGCCTACGCCGACGACCACCTGGACCGCGTCGTGCGGCCCGCGGCGGCGACACTGGGCCGGCCGCTGTGCATCGCGCACGCGTGGTCGTTCGCCTTCGACGCGGCCTGGCAGCCGTTGGTCGCCCTGCTCGACGGGCACGCGGTCTACCTGGTCGACGAGGCCACCCAGACCGACGCCGAGGCGCTGGTGGCCACCATCGCCGAGCACGGCGTCGACATGATCGACACCACGCCGTCAATGTTTGCTCAGCTGCAGGCTTTCGGTTTGCTGAGCCGGACGCCGCTCGCCGTGCTGGCGATGGGCGGCGAGGCCGTGGGCGTCACCGCCTGGGCACAGATCCGCGCGGCCTGCCACGCGACGGCGTTGACCGCGTTCAACTGCTACGGGCCCACCGAGACCACGGTGGAGGCCGTGGTCGCCGCGATCGGCGAACACGACCAGCCCTCGATCGGGCACCCGACCCGCCACACCCGCGCCTACGTGCTGGACTCCGCGCTGCGGCCGGTCCCCGGCGGCGCGACGGGCGAATTGTATTTGAGTGGATCGCAACTCGCCCGCGGCTATCTGGGCCGTCCGGGTGAGACCGCGGCGCGGTTCGTCGCCGACCCGCACGCGCCCGCCGGGCGCATGTATCGCACCGGCGACCTGGTGCGCCGCCTGCCCGACGGCTCGCTGCACTACGTCGGGCGGGCCGACGCCCAGGTGAAGATCCGCGGCCACCGCGTGGAGCCCGGCGAGATCGCCGCCGCGCTGGAATCACACCCCGGGGTGCGCCAGGCCGGCGTGCTGGTGCGGCGCCACCAGGGCGTGCCGCGGCTCACCGCTTACGTCGCCACCGCCGCGGCCGGCGGGCCCACGGCGGCCGAGCTACGTGGCATGCTCGGCGCCCGGCTGCCCCGTTACATGGTGCCGCACCGCATCGTGCTGGTCGACGCTATTCCGTTGACCGGCAACGGAAAACTCGACGAGGCCGCGCTGGCCGCCCTGGACACCGCCGAAGCCCCCGGGTCCGCGACGGCGCCGCAGACCGCCACCGAAACCGCCCTGGCAGAGCTGCTCGCCGAGCTGCTGGGGCAATCGCAGATCGACGTCGCGGCCGATTTCCTCCAGTTGGGCCTGGACAGCATTACGGCGCTGTCGGTGGTGCAGGCGGCGCGGGCGCGGGGAATCGCGCTGCGCGCCCGCCTCGTCCTGGAATGCAGCAACGTCCGAGAACTCGCGGAGGCGATCGATTCCGAGGCGGCCGCGGCCGCCGCGTTGCGCCCCGCCGACGAGGACACCGGCCCCATGCCGCTGCTGCCCAACGGGCGCTGGCTCTACGAACACGGCGACCCGCGGCGGCTGGCCCAGACCGAGGCCATCCGGCTGCCCGCATCGGTCACCCGGGAGCAGCTGCGGGCCGCGCTGGGCGCCGTCGTCGCGGCCCACGAGGTGCTGCGCACCCGGCTGGACCGCGCCAGCATGACGCTGGTCCCTACGTCGCCGCCGGAGGTGCTGACCGAGGTTGCGGTGCCCGGGGACCCGCGCGCCGTGGTGGTCGACCAGGTCGCCCAGGCCGTCGAGCGGCTGGACCCCGAGCGGGGTTCGCTGCTGGCCGCGGTGTGGCTGCGCCCGGCCGCCGGCGAGAGCGTGCTGTTGCTGGCCGCGCACGTGGTGGCGCTCGACCCGGCGTCGTGGCGGGTGGTGCTCGGAGAGCTTGGGGCCGCGCTGCAGGCCGCGGCCACCGGTCACCCGCCAGCGCCCCTGCGCGAACACACCAGCTACCGGCGCTGGGCCGCCGCCCTGGCCGAGCGCGCCGGCCGGCTGGACACCGCGGACTTCTGGGCGGCCCAGCTGGCCGGGCCGGACCCCGACCTCGGGGCGCGACGGCTCGACCCGGAGCGCGACCGGGCGCGCGACCTGCTGGTGCGCACCGCCGCCGCCGACGCCGACACCACCCGCCGGTTGCTGGGCAGCGGCCTGCCGCTGCCCACGCTGCTGGTCGCCGCCACCGCCGCCGCCCTGACACGCTGGCGGCGGCAGCGCGACCAGCCCACGCCGCCACCCCTGCTGGCGCTCGAAACCCACGGTCGCGCCGACGATCTCGTCGACGCGACCGGGATCGACACCGGCGACACGGTGGGGCTGTTGAGTTCCATCTACCCGGTGCGGGTCGACTCGACCGACCCGGCGCGCGTCGGCGAGCAGCTGGCGAGCATCCCGGGTGACGGCCTGGACTACGGGCTGCTGCGCTACCTGCGCGACGACACCGCGCGGCGGCTCGCCGCCCTCCCGGGGCCGCAGGTGCTGCTGAATTATCTGGGCGCCGCGCACGCGGCGGGCGGCACCGGGCTGACGCTGCAGCGCGAGCTGCTCGCCGGCGTGTCGCCGGTGCCCGAGCCGGACCTGG
>NZ_LZKC01000191.1:0-39778 GCF_001672685.1 Mycobacterium sp. E2462 | reverse complement strand
AAATCCAGCGGCGGCGGGCCCCATCCGGGCGGCGGAGGCGGAGCTGCCCACCCGACCGGTCCCGGCGGGGGCGGCGGGCCCCACGGGTGCGCGCTGGCGACGCCCGCTCCGATGCCCGTAGCGGCAATAGCCATTCCCCCACACAACGCCGTGGCCCCCACCAGTCGACGGAGCTTTACGGTGCGCGATGCCATCGTTTTCTCCCTTCATTCGGCGTAACACCAACGACGCTAATGAAGGGCGATGGGCCCGACCTTTCGATAACCTATGTTTTTGCTGTACTTTGGAAAATCCGTCGCCCACCTGGGCTTATGCGGCGGAAGGGGCGGCCTCAAACCCATCCGAGGGTTTGCGGGACCATGTACAACCCGAAGGCCATCACCACCAGGCACAGCGCCCAGGTCACGTACTTGTGGGCGCCGCGCATGCGCCACTGCTCGGGCAGCGCCTTGGCCTCCAGCGCCAGCAGCAGGCCCAGCACAATCGGCAGCAGCAGGGCGTTCATCACCTCGACGTCCAGCGCGAGGTTGACCAGGTCGACGCTGGCCAGCACGAGTATCGCGCCGACGATGTGCGCCAGCGCGTAGGTCAGGTAGAACTTGGCGGTCTCGCGGTTGGGCCGCTCGTTGAGCGTGTGCCGCCACTTGAACACCTCGGCCAGGCCCCACGCCCCGGCCAGGGAGGCGACGATCGCGGCCACCAGCGCCGCGCCCAGCATGCCCAGCCCAAACAGCACCGTCCCCCCGGTGTGACCCAGGTACGGCGTGAGCGATTCGGCGATCTGGCCGACGGTGTCCAGCGACACCCCGCCCTCGTGCGCGCCGACCGTCGACGCCATGGTCACCACCACCGCGATCATGATCAGCTGGGTCAGCACCGCGCCGGCGGCGGTGTCGTAGCGCTCCTGACGAATAGTGGTCTCCGACAACCGCTTATCGACCACCGCGCCCTGCTGGTAGAAGATCATCCACGGCATGATGACGGCGCCGACGTTGGCCGCCACCAGCATCAGGTACGACGAGTTGCCCAGCGGCATCGACGACAAGCCGCCGACCAGCGCCGAGAGGCTGGGCCGCGCCATGAGCATGGCGATCAGGAAGGCCAGTTCGGCGGCGCCGATGATCAGTCCGATGCGCTCGACGCGCCGGTAGCTGCCGGTCAGCGCCAGCGCCAGCAACGCGACCGTGGCGATCGGGATGCTCACCCACCGGGAGACGCCGAACAATTCCCCCACCCCGGCCACGCCGGCGAACTCCGTCAACAGCGCCCCGATCGCCGACGCGAACAGCGTGAACGCCGACACCCACGCCCAGCCGCGGCCGAACTTCTCGCGGATCAGGGCGCCGTGTCCGCGCCGGGTGACGATGCCCAGGCGCACGGTCATCTCCTGGACGACGTAGAGGACCGGCATCAGGATGAGCTGCGGCAGCACCATCCGGTAACCCCACTGCGCGCCGGACTGCGACGCGGTGATCAGCGAGCCGGCGTCCGTGTCTGCCAGCATCACCACCAGGCCCGGTCCCCACACCGACAGCACTCCCCAGCGCAGCCAGCGACCGCGCGTCCGCAGCGACACCGATGCCGGGCCGCCGGACTCGTCCGCGACCGCCGTGCCAGATTCGACCACCTGTCACCCCCTCCCGTGTTCGGCGGCGTTCGACCGCCCGAACCGGATCCTAAACTAAGGCTGCCCTAACCTGCGGGGGTTTGTGGTGAAAGTGCTGTTCTCGCGAAGGCTCCTACGGGGTGCCCTGGTTCGGGTGAGGCACGCCCACCACGTTGTCGTAGCGCGTCGCCATCCACTCGTCCGGCGCCATCTTCTCCGCAGGCGGCAGCCCGATCGCCTGCGACACGGCCGGACCGATCACGCTGTCGTATTGACCCGCGGTGACCCCGGGGATTCTGGCCTTCACTTCGTCGAGCGTCGCGAGCCGCCCGTTGGGATGGTCCGCGTCGTGGATGACGTACTCGGGGGGAAGCGGCACGTTGTGCCCGGCCCCGAGCAACGCGTTCGCCATTCCCTGGTCCGCGTACCCGATGTCCAGCGGCTGGATCGGGTTCTCGTTCGGCCCGGTCGGCGGCGGGCCCAGGATGCTGTTCTCCAGGCCGTGCCCCAAGACGTTGAGCGCGGGGCTGGCCGCCGTGCCGACCCCCGGCGGTAGACCCGCCGCCGTCGTCAGCCCGGTCAGCCCGGCTTCGTAGGCCTGCTTCTTTATCTCGTATTCCGACTGCTGCTGATGGAAGCCGTTGGTCTCGTTGGCGAGGTGGGCATTATGGGTCCCGACGTCCACCAGACCCTTGAGGGTCGCGGCGTCGTAGAGCTGCGCGTCGTAACCGGAATGCGTGGTCTCGTTGCCGAATGCCGCCTCGTGAACCACGGCCTGGGCATACGCCTGTCCGTTGAAATACGTCGCGGCGTCTTTGTCGCTGTCGATCACCGTGAAGATCTCCTTGGCCACCGGGAGCGCACCCGATCGCGTGTTGCCCTCGTCGTCAAGCGGATAGCCGAATTCGGGTAAGCCCCCGGAGGTCCCGGCGATGTTGTTGACGTACGGGCCCAGCCCGTGTGCCATGCCCTGAACCAGTTTCGGGTCCATCTCGCCCAGGGTGTGATTGCCAGGCAGGTGCATCAGCTCCGGGTGATTGCCGATGTAGGAGCTGTAGGCATGGGCCGTCTCCCCGGCGAGCCGCGCTTCGGGACCTCGCGCCGCATCGCCGGTCCACGAGAACAGCGAGCTCACCGCGTCGCCGTGGTCTTGCCAGTAATGATGCGTGAGGTTCTGCAGGAACCGGTCGTGATCGGCGCCCGTCATGGCGTCGTGAACCACCTGGTGATCCGGCGACACCGCCGAGAGCACGTTGGAGACGGTCGGATCGATGTTGGGCTTCAGGTCGCCGGCCTGGCCCTCTCCGGCCCGCCAGAAGGCGCCGTTCATCAGGGCCGACGCCTGCTTCATCATGCCCTTGTCGAGGTCGGTGTTGGCCTGCAGCGAGCGGTTGCCGTCCTTGACGATGCCGGCCAACTGGTTCAAGTGGCGAAGGTCGGGCCAGTGCGCGTTGAGCAGCTGCTGCACGCTCTCGGGCAGCTGCGCGGCACCGCCGCGCAGGGTGTCCCCGCCCTGCACCGCGCCGACCTTAGTGTCGGTCTTCGGGAAGGTGATGTTCGGGTTGCTCATCAGCTGCAGCGAGTCGCCGATCATGCCCTTCTCGTCGCCGAGGCGCTGCTCGGCGGCCGTCAGCGCGTCCATGCTCATGCCGTGTTCCTGCGCTTGCAGCTGGCTCAGCACCGCCGCCTGCTCGGAGGTCAGCGGCGTCTTGCCGGCGACTTGCTCCGGCGACACCGAGTGCAGCACCCCGTTTACCCGCGCCGCGGCGCCCTTGTCGCCCGCGAGGGCGTCGGTGACGTCCTGCCGGGCCTGCTCGGGCGTCTCGGGCGCGTGCCCGTCGAAGCCCAGGACCCGTTCCGGGTCATAGCCGTCGTCGGCCAGGCTCTTCTGCGCCTGGTGCAACGACTTCGTGTAGTTGTCGCGGGTGGCGCGCAATCGGTCGAGCGCGTCGCGGGTGTCATCGACCGCGTCGGCCTTCGCGGCTCGGATCAACGCCTCCAGCGCGTGCCGGTCGTCGGGGGTCAGGTCGGTGTGCTTGAGGTCCTCGGTTGCCGCGCCGATGATCCTGTCGAGCACCTCCAGCTTGTGCTCCAGCGCGGCGATTTCGGCGGCGCCGCTTTTCTGCGCGTCGGCCAGGTCGGCGGCGATCTTCTCCAGGTCGGCGCCGATCTTGGGCAGCTGCTCGGACTGCGCGCCCAGCGCCTTCGCGGTGCGCTGCACCTCGTCGGCGTCGTTGATGGGGCTGTTGCCGTTCTGGTGATTCCACGCCGCGTCGAAGCGTTTGCGCGCCTGGTCGAAGGCGGCGTCGGCCTCGGCGGTGTGCCGGCCGGCCGCGTGGAACGCGTTGGCCAGGCCGGAGATCTGCCCCGGCTGGCCGGCCTGCAGTGTCCGGTTGATTTCCCAGGGATCTCCGCCGGCGCCCGCGATCAGCTCCGCGATGGACAGATACTTCAGCTGCATGGCCCGCCCAGCAATCGCGTGTCGACGACCATCCCCGCCCCCTTTGTGCCGACCGCGCGCCTGCCACCAGGCGTTTGCCCCCTCCCCAGGGGAACGACGGTCGCGTCGAGCAAAAGCATATTGAGGCCGGCGACGCCCGCACCAGTCACCAGCCACCCGCGGCGAGTTAGCCGGGGCGGTGCGGAGGGTATTCACGGCGCCATGGGGTGGGTCTCTGTACACGCGGTCGCGATCGGCTCGGCACTGCTGTCGGCGTTCTGGGCTGCCGTGGGCATCGTCGTCCGGCAACGCGCCGCGCAGCGCGTTCCCGGCGCCGAGGCGCTGTCGTCGACCATGGCCACCTCCCTGGTCCGCCAGCCGCAGTGGTGGGCGGGGCTGATCGCGGCCGTCGCCGGCTTCGTGTTCCAGGCCATCGCCCTGGCCCATGGCTCGCTGCTGTTGGTGCAGCCGCTGCTGGTCTCCTCGCTGCTGTTCGCCCTGCCCATGAGCGCGCGGCTGTGCCACCAGCGCATCAGCTGGGTCCAGTGGGGCTGGGCGACGCTGCTGACGGCCGCGCTGGCGGTGTTCGTTCTCGTCGGGCAGCCCCGCGAAGGCCACAGCCGACCTCCGATCCCGGCGTGGACGCTGGCGCTGGCCATCGCCGTGCCGTCGGTGCTGGTCTGCATCACGGCCGCGCACCGCGCCGCCGGCCGCGTCCGCGCGATCCTGCTCGGCGCCGCCGTGGCCGTGCTGCTCGGCATGATCGCCGTGGTCACGAAGGTCTGCACGCACCGGTTCTCGGTGGGGGGATGGCACGCGCTGCTGACGGTTCCCGCGCCCTACGTGCTGATCGCGCTGGCCGCAACCGTGATGGTGGTGCAAAGCTCCGCGTTCCATGCCGGCGCCCTGCAAGCGTCCGTGCCGATCATGCTCGTCGGCGAGCCCATCGTCGCGGTGTTGCTCGGGGTGATCGTGCTCGGCGATCACGTGGCGGTGGGCGGCGTTGCGGCGCCGGTTCTCGCCGCCGCCGTCGTTGCGATGGTGGCGGCGACGGTAGCGCTGGGCCGCAGCCAGGCCATCGAGGCGAGCGAACCCCCCGCGCCGTCGAAGCGGGCGCCGTCGGATCCGGGCTGCGAACCGGTGGCCGCCGCCCGGATTACTTAGATCACACAACCATTGGGTAGTCCGCTGAGATATCGTCAAGGCTGGCGTTGAGCAGTCGTTTCAAGGAGGGCGCAAAGATGAACGCATTGAGGTCCGTCGGCTTGGCCGTGGTGACGGCCGTTGCCCCCTTCACGATCCTGTTCGCGAGCGGTCCGGCCTACGCGGACAACAACAACGAGTTCGGTCAGCCGTGCTCCCCGGAGGGGACGAAGCTGTGGGGCCGGGGTGGCCCGATCTTCTGTGCGCGCCAGGCCGACGGGAACCTGCAGTGGGTGCCGATTCGCCCGCAAGACCTGTGCGTGGCGTTCTGCGATCGACCCTGACGCCCGCGCCCACGGCGCGATGAACCGGCACGGGCGACCCCTGCGATGAATCTCTCGCCAGGCGGCCCGTTTCCCCCGCGACAGCTTGCTCTAGACGATAGGGGCATACGAAGGTTATGAGCGGTCAACCCGAGGTGCGGCACGACACGATCCGAGCGCCGCAACGCATGCCCGAGGTCCATGTCGAGGCGCTCGCGATGCAGAAGGCGCAACGCAAGACCCGACGGCGCGCCGTTGTCGATCTGCAACTGGGCGACAGCCACCCCGTCGAGGGCGACGACCTGGAATGGTCCTTCAGCTACCGGGTGGCGCCGCAATAGGAGCGCGCCGCGGGCGCCGTCACCCAGCGTGAGGCGGTTGCGCACAGACCAATTCGCCCGACCAAGCCTGTCCCCTCACGCGGGGCGGCCCGGTCACGTTCGGCTCGGCCGCGTCCACGGAAACTTTGGTGGCAGGTACAGGATTCGAACCTGTGAAGCTTTCGCGACGGATTTACAGTCCGCTCCCATTGGCCGCTCGGGCAACCTGCCGCATAGCAGGTTACAACGAGCGAGTAGACAAAGCACAAACGGCTAGCACTTCGAGGGAAGGGACGGATTGCATGGCGGACTCATCGTTCGACATCGTCAGCAAAGTGGACCGTCAGGAGGTCGACAACGCGCTCAACCAGGCCGCCAAGGAGCTGGCCAACCGGTTCGACTTCCGCGGCACCGATTCGACGATCGCCTGGAAGGGCGACGAGGCTATCGAGTTGACGTCGTCGACCGAGGAACGCGTCAAGGCCGCCGTGGACGTCTTCAAGGAGAAATTGATCCGCCGCGACATCTCCATGAAGGCGTTCGACGCGGGTGAACCCCAAGCCTCCGGCAAGACCTACCGGGTCACCGGCACCATCAAGCAGGGCATCAGCAGCGAGAACGCCAAGAAGATCACCAAGCTGATCCGCGACGACGGCCCGAAGACCGTCAAGACGCAGATCCAGGGCGAGGAGATCCGCGTCACCAGCAAGAAGCGCGACGACCTGCAGGCGGTGCAGGCGCTGCTGCGCAACGCCGACCTCGAGGTGGCGCTGCAGTTCGTCAACTACCGCTAGCCCGACCAACCGGTGGGTCTCTACGCTGATGACCACGCCTTGTCCCTTCACCGCTGAGCGAGGTTCACGATGACCGTGACTCCCACCGGCCCGGCGCCGGTCGAGGCCGAATATTTCGACGTCATCATCGTCGGTGCCGGGATCTCCGGTATCGATGCGGCGTACCGCATCTCCGAGCGCAACCCGCAGCTGAGCTACACCATCCTGGAGCGGCGCGCGCAGATCGGCGGGACGTGGGACCTGTTCCGCTATCCCGGGGTGCGCTCGGACAGCAGCATTTTCACGCTGTCGTTCCCGTTCGAGCCGTGGCCGCGCAAAGAGGGCGTCGCGGACGGCGTCCACATCCGCGAATACCTGGCCGCGACCGCGCGTAAGTACGGGATCGACCGGCACATGCGGTTCAACAGCCGGGTGCGCTCGGCCGATTGGGACTCGTCGACCGACACGTGGACGGTCACGGTGGAGCAGGACGGCGCGCCCAGGCGCTACCGCGGCCGCTTCCTGTTCTTCGGCAGCGGTTACTACAACTACGACGAGGGCTACACCCCGGAGTTCCCGGGCATCGCGGACTTCGCGGGCACGGTGGTGCACCCCCAGCACTGGCCCGAGGACCTGGATTACACCGGCAAGCGGATCGTGGTGATCGGCAGCGGCGCGACCGCGGTCACCCTGCTGCCGTCGCTGTCGGGACGGGCCGCGAAGGTCACCATGCTGCAGCGCTCCCCCACCTACCTCATCTCGGCGTCCAAATACGGCGCGGTCGCCGCAATCTCCCGAAAGCTGTTGCCGCGCAAGCCCGCACATCTGGTGATACGGATCTACAGCGCGCTGACCGAGGCGGTGTTCTACGCGTTGTCCCGCAAGGCACCCGGGTTGGTGCGGTGGCTGCTGCGGCGCAAGGCGATCGGCAGCCTGCCCGCCGGCTACGACGTCGACACGCACTTCAAGCCGCGCTACAACCCGTGGGACCAGCGGATGTGCCTGATTCCCGACGCCGATCTGTACAACGCCATCAGCGCCGGCGGTGCGGAGGTGGTCACCGACCACATCGACCATTTCGACGCCACCGGCGTCGCGCTCCGCTCCGGTGCACACCTCGACGCCGACATCGTGGTCTCCGCGACCGGGCTGCAGCTGCAGGCGCTGGGCGGGGCCGCGATCAGCCTGGACGGCAACGAGATCAAGGTCAGCGACCGCTTCGTCTACAAAGCGCACATGCTCGAGGACGTGCCGAACCTGTTCTGGTGCGTCGGCTACACCAACGCCTCGTGGACCCTGCGCGCCGACATCACCGCCCGTGCCACCGCAAAGCTGCTGGCGCACATGGCTTCTCACGGGTACACGCACGCCTACCCGCACCGCGCCAACGAGCCGATGGCCGAGAAGCCGTCGTGGGACATCAACGCCGGCTACGTGCTGCGCTCGGTGCACATGCTGCCCAAGTCCGGCACCAAGCGGCCGTGGCATGTGCGGCAGAACTACCTGGCCGACGCCCTGGACTACCGCTTCGACCGCGTCGGGGAAGCCATGGTGTTCGGCCGCGCCGCCGACCGGGCCTCGCTGGCCGGGTAGCCGCCGGCGACACGAGGCCCCGTCGAAGTTCGTGAACTCCTTATAAAACTTTGGCGTCGGCAATACGCTGATCGCCATGGCAGCACAGATGCGCGATCCCAAAGTCGTTGTCCTCGGTGGCGGTTCCTGGGGCACCACAGTGGCGTCCATCTGCGCGCGCCGGGGGCCGACGCTGCAATGGGTGCGCTCGGAGGAGACCGCCAAGGACATCAACGAGAACCACCGCAACAGCCGGTATCTCGGCGACGACGCCGTGCTGAGCGACACCCTGCGCGCCACCACCGACTTCGCCGAGGCGGCCAACAGCGCGGACGTCGTCATCATGGGTGTCCCCTCCCACGGTTTCCGCGGCGTGCTGACCGAGTTGGCCAAGGAGCTGCGGCCCTGGGTGCCGGTGGTGTCGTTGGTCAAGGGGCTCGAGCAGGGCACCAACATGCGGATGTCGCAGATCATCGAGGAGGTGCTGCCGGGGCACCCCGCCGGCATCCTGGCCGGGCCGAACATCGCCCGCGAGGTGGGTGAGGGCTACGCCGCGGCCGCCGTGCTGGCGATGCCCGACCAGCACCTGGCGACCCGCCTGTCGACGCTGTTCCGGACCCGGCGGTTCCGGGTGTACACCACCGACGACGTGGTCGGCGTCGAGATGGCCGGGGCGCTGAAGAACGTCTACGCCATCGCCGTCGGCATGGGCTATTCGCTGGGCATCGGCGAGAACACCCGCGCGCTGGTGATCGCCCGCGCGCTGCGCGAGATGACCAAGCTGGGGGTCGCGCTGGGCGGCAACCCGGAGACGTTCCCCGGCCTGGCGGGCCTCGGCGACCTCATCGTCACCTGCACCAGCCAGCGCAGCCGCAACCGGCACGTCGGTGAGCAGTTGGGCGCCGGTAAGCCGATCGACGAGATCATCGCCTCGATGAACCAGGTCGCCGAGGGCGTCAAGGCCGCCAGCGTCATCATGGAGTTCGCCAACGAATTCGGTCTGAACATGCCGATCGCGCGCGAGGTCGACGGCGTGGTCAACCACGGCTCCACGGTCGAGCAGGCCTACAGCGGCCTGATCGCCGAGACGCCCGGCCACGAGGTGCACGGCTCCGGCTTCTGACCTGGGCGAACCGGGTCCGCAATTCAAATCTTTGCGTTCGATATGGGCTGCGCCGTTGCCCTTGACCGGCGCTTCGCCGGCAAAATACCGTCACTGCAGGTAGCCAGGCGTTCCCGCGCGCGACCGCGCAGCTAGTCCTTTCGTAACCGCCTGTCCGCCAACAGGTTACGCCGACGTAATCGTTCGAAGGTGGGGCGGATCGCGCCACATCGCCGCACAGACTCGACAAGGGACGCGACCGATGCACAACACCGAAGAACTCGGCACCGAGGACCCTGACCACCGCGGACCGCGAGCGCAACGCCTGCGCTCGATCGTGCGGCACGACCTGCCGTCGTCCATCGTCGTCTTTCTCGTCGCACTACCCCTGTCGCTGGGCATCGCGATCGCGTCGAACGCGCCGGTGCTCGCCGGCCTGATCGCCGCGATCGTCGGCGGCATCGTCGTCGGATCGCTGGGCGGGTCGCCGCTACAGGTCAGCGGCCCCGCCGCGGGATTGACCGTGATTGTCGCCGGCCTGGTATCCGACTTCGGTTGGGGCGTCACGTGTTTGATCACCGTGGCCGCCGGGGTGCTGCAGGTGTTGCTGGGCCTGAGCCGCGTCGCGCGGGCCGCACTCGCGATCTCACCCGTCGTCGTGCACGCCATGCTGGCCGGCATCGGGATCACCATCGCGCTGCAGCAAGCGCACGTGCTGCTCGGTGGCAAGTCCAAGAGCACCGCCTGGCACAACCTGATCGGCCTGCCCGGGCAGATCATCGGCGCGCACCGGCCCGGCGTTCTGCTGGGGGTGCTGGTCATCGCGATCCTGATCGGCTGGCGTTGGGTTCCGGCACGGGTGCGACGGATCCCCGGCCCCTTGGTGGCCATCGTGGCGGCGACCGTGGTGTCGGTGGTGTTCCCCTTCCACGTCCGGCGCATCGATCTCGAGGGATCGCCGCTGGATGCGGTGCAGCTGCCCGACATTCCGCATGGTGACTTCGGCGCGGTCGCCATCGGGGTGATCACCGTCGCGCTCATCGCCAGCGTCGAGAGCCTGCTCTCGGCGGTGTCGGTCGACCGGATGCACAACGGCCCCCGCACCGACTTCAACCGCGAACTGGTGGGACAGGGCGCCGCCAACATCATCTCGGGCACCATCGGCGGCCTGCCGGTGACCGGGGTCATCGTGCGCAGCTCGACCAACGTCAACGCCGGTGCGAGGTCGCGCGCCTCGTCGATCATGCACGGCGTGTGGATCCTGCTGTTCACCATCCCGTTCGCGGGTCTGGTCGACGAGATCCCCACCGCCGCGCTCGCCGGCCTGCTGATCGTCATCGGCATCCAGTTGCTCAAGCCCGCCCACATCGAAACCGCGCTCAAGCACGGCGATCTCGCCGTCTACGTCGTCACCGCCGTCAGCGTCGTGTTTCTCAACCTGCTGCACGGGGTGCTGATCGGGCTGGCGCTGGCCATCGCCCTGACCGGGTGGCGAGTGATCCGCGCCAAGGTGCACGCCCAAGCCAAGGCCGACGAGTGGCGCGTCGCCATCGAGGGCGCGGCGTGCACCTTCCTGGCCCTGCCGCGGCTGACCCGGGTGCTGTCCGCGATCCCCGCGGGAACCGTTGTCACCGTGGATGTTTCGGTGAATTACCTCGATCACGCCGCCCTACAGGCCATTGCCGACTGGCAGCGGCAGCACGAGGCGACCGGCGGCACGGTGCACATCGCCGGCAGGCTCGAGACGGGTCACGTCGCCGATCGCGGTGCCGACGAGGCCGTCGCCCACGAAACACCCGGCGCCGCCGCGTGATTCGCGGCATCGCGTAACGCGCGTCAGCCCCGAGCCATCGACTCCAGCCGCCGGATGCGGTCCTCGATGGGCGGGTGCGTCGAGAACAGGGACCCGATGCGCTCGCCCGCGCGGAACGGGTTGGCGATCATCAGGTGCGCCTGGCTGGCCAGCTGCGGCTCCGGCGGCAGCGGGGCCGCCTGGACGCCGCCGGAGATCTTGCGCAGCGCCGACGCCAGGGCCAGCGGGTCGCCGGTCAGCACCGCGCCCGACTCGTCGGCCTGATACTCGCGGGACCGCGACACCGCGAGCCGCACCACGGTCGCGGCGATCGGGCCCAGCAGCGAAACGAGGAGCAGCGCAAAAGGATTCTCGCCGTCGCGGTTGTTGCCGCCGAACATGCCGGCGAACATGGCCATGTTGGCCAGCGCGGTGATCACCGACGCCATCGCGCCCGCGATGCACGAGATCAGGATGTCGCGGTTGTACACGTGGGACAGCTCGTGTCCCAGCACGGCGCGCAGCTCGCGGTCGTTGAGGATGTCCAAAATTCCGGTGGTGCAGCAGACGGCCGCGTTACGCGGGTTGCGGCCCGTCGCAAACGCGTTGGGCGCGTTGGTGTCACTGATGTAGAGCCGCGGCATCGGCTGGTGCGCGGCGGTGGCCAGCTCCCGCACGATGCGATACATCACCGGCGCCTGCAGCTCCGACACCGGCTGTGCGTGCATCGCCCGCAACGCCAGCTTGTCGCTGTTGTAGTAGGTGTAGACGTTCATGCCGATGGCGAACAGCACCGCGATGAACATCGCGGTGCGCCCGAACAGCGAGCCCACGAACACGATCAGGGCAGACATGCCGACCAACAACGCGAACGTCTTGAACCTGTTGGCATGCGGATGCCAAGTCATCGGTGTCCTCCTTGCGAACACGCGTCACGGATTACGCTCATTGAACGCCTGAGGGCACCCGCGGGGTTCCGGATCCGCTAACCGTGCCGGCTGATGGTGTAGTCGACCAGCGTCTGCAGCGCCTGGCGGCCGGGCCGGTCCGGCAGCTGGGCCAGCTCCTGGCGGGCCTGCTCGGCGTACTCGGCGAGGACCTGCTTGGCCTTGGCCATTCCGGGCGAGGCGCGCAGCAGCGCCAGCGCCTCGGCGACCGCCTCGTCGTCGTCGATGGGACCGCTCAGCAGCTCGCGCAGCCGCGCCGCGTCGGGGCCGGGTTCGCGCAGGGCGTACACCATCGGCAAGGTGTGCACCCCCTCGCGGACGTCGGTGCCCGGCAGCTTGCCCGACTCGTGGGCGTCGCTGTCGATGTCGATGATGTCGTCGGAGATCTGGAACGCGGTGCCGACGATCCCGCCCAGGCGGCTCAGGCGCTCCACTTGCTCGACGTCGGCGCCGGAGAACATGGCGCCGAAGCGCCCCGCGGCGGCGATCAGGCAGGCCGTCTTCTCGTAGACCACCTTGAGGTAGTGGTCGACGGGATCGACGCCCTGGGCGCTGCCCCGGCCCTCGCGCATCTGCCCGGTCACCAGCTGGGCGAACGTCTCGGCGATGAGCCGCACCGCCTCCGGCCCCAGCCGCGACACCAGGCGCGAGGCGGTGGCGAACAGGTAGTCGCCGGCCAGGATCGCGACGTTGTTGCCCCACCGCACGTTCGCCGTCGGCGCGCCGCGGCGCACCTGGGCCTCGTCCATCACGTCGTCGTGGTACAGCGTGGCCAGGTGCACCAGCTCGATGACGGCGCCGGCGATGGTTACCTCTTCGGCGTCCGGGTTCGGCCCGAGCTGCGCGGACAGCACCGCGAACAGGGGCCGGAACCGCTTGCCGCCGGCCTTGAACAGGTGCATCAGCGACTCGGTCATCACCTCGTCGGCGCTGCGCAACTCGGCGTCCATGAGCCGCTCGACCCGCCCCACACCGTCGCGCACGGTCGCCGCGAACTCGGCGTCACCGAAGTCGACGCCCGCTACCACCGTCGCCGGAGTACTCACTCGACCAAACATACTGGTGTACATGACGACGGCAGCGACCAGAGCCGATCTGGTGGTGGTGGGCGCCGGGCCCGCCGGTTCGGCGGCCGCGGCCTGGGCCGCCCGCGCGGGCACCGACGTGCTCGTCATCGACGCCGCCCGGTTCCCCCGCGACAAGGCGTGCGGTGATGGGCTGACCCCGCGGGCCGTCGCCGAGCTGGAGCGCCTGGGGCTCGGCGACTGGCTGGACACCCGGATTCGGCACCGCGGCCTGCGGATGAGCGGCTTCGGCGGCGAGGTGCAGGTCGACTGGCCCGGCCCGTCGTTCCCGTCGACCGGCAGCGCCGTCGCCCGCCTGGAGCTGGACGACCGGATCCGCCAGTGCGCCGAAGACGCCGGGGCCCGCATGCTGCTGGGCACCAAAGTCGTTTCCGCGGAACGTGATTCGGCGCAGCGAGTGGTGTCGGTGGCCTTGGCCGACGGCACCGTCGTCGGCTGCCGCCGGCTGATCGTGGCCGACGGCGCCCGGTCCTCGCTGAGCCGGACCCTGGGCCGGCGGTGGCATCAGGAGACGGTGTACGGCACGGCGGCCCGCGGCTACCTCACCACGCCGCGCGCCGACGACCCGTGGCTGACCTCACACCTGGAGCTGCGCTCGCCGGACGGCACCGTGCTGCCCGGCTACGGCTGGATCTTCCCGCTGGGCAACGGCGAGGTGAACATCGGCGTGGGGGCGCTGTCGACGTCCAAACGGCCGGCGGACCTGGCGCTGCGGCCGCTGATCAAGTACTACGCCGACCTGCGACGCGACGAGTGGGAGTTCACCGGCCCGCCGCGGGCGGTGTCGTCGGCGCTGCTGCCGATGGGCGGCGCGGTGTCCGGGGTGGCCGGCCCCAACTGGCTGCTCATCGGCGACGCCGCGGCCTGCGTGAATCCCCTCAACGGCGAGGGCATCGACTACGGCCTGGAGACGGGCCGCTTGGCCGCCGAGCTGCTCGACGGCGGCGACCTGACGCAGGTGTGGCCGACGCTGCTGCGCCAGCACTACGGCCGCGGCTTCTCGGTGGCGCGCCGGCTGGCGCTGCTGCTGACCTTTCAGCGGTTCCTGCCCACCACCGGCCCGATCGCCATGCGCTCGACGACCCTGATGACGATCGCGGTCCGGGTGATGGCGAATCTTGTCACCGACGAGGACGCCGACTGGGTGGCCCGCGCGTGGCGCGGTGGGGGCCGGTTGTCGCGGCTGCTGGACCGCCGCACGCCGTTCAGCTGACCCGGCGGCGGTGTCCCGTCGGGCGCCGGATTTCCGCGGCGCACCGCCGCCGATCGGTGTATAGTCCGGCTAATGAAGGGAACGAGGCTGGCTACTATCGGCATGGCCGCCGCCGCGATCGCAATCGCCGCGCCGGCGCAGGCCGCGCCGTCCAACGATTACGACTATCCGTTCAAAGAGACGGTCAACGGGTTCGGCATCTACGGCCCGCAGGACCAGCTGGCGTGGCTCGGCAAGATCACCTGCGACCGGTTGGGTCGCGGCGTGGACACCGACGCTTACAAGTCCGCCAACTTCATCCAGAAGAACCTGCCCCGCGGGACCAGCCAGGGCCAGGCTCTGCAGTTCCTCGGCGCCGCCGTCGACCACTACTGCCCGGACCAGGTCGGTGTGGTGCAGGCGGCCGGTCACCACTGACCCGTACGTCCCCCTACGTCAGCGCGTCGGCTTCTCGGCGGCGTGTAGCGCCACGATGCCGCCGGTCAGGTTGCGCCACCGCGCCCCGGACCACCCGGCCCGCCCGATCTGCTCCGCCAGCGCCGCCTGATCGGGCCACGCCCTGATCGACTCGGCGAGGTACACATAGGCGTCGGGATTGCTCGACACCGCCCGCGCCACCCGCGGCAGCGCCCGCATCAGGTACTCCTTATAGACGGTCGCGAACAGCCCGTTGGTGGGAGTGGAGAACTCGCAGACCACCAGGCGGCCGCCGGGCCGGGTGACGCGGGCCATCTCGCGCAGCGCCGCCGGGGTGTCGACGACGTTGCGTAACCCGAAACTGATGGTCACCGCGTCGAAGACGCCGTCGGCGAACGGCAGCTTGGTGGCGTCCGCGGCCACCTTGGGCACCTGCCGCGCCGCCCCGGCCGCCAGCATCCCGACGGAGAAGTCGGCGGCCAGGCACCACGCCCCGGACTTTTGCAGCTCGACCGTGGACACCGCGGTGCCCGCGGCCAGGTCCAGCACCTTGCGGCCCGGCCCCACGTCCAGCGCCGAGCGGGTGGCCCGCCGCCAGTACCGGTCCTGCCCCAGGGACAGCACGGTGTTGGTCACGTCGTAGCGGCGGGCGACGCCGTCGAACATCGACGCGACGTCCCGGGGATCCTTGTCCAAAGCCGCGCGACTCACGAGGTCGACCGTACCGGCCCGCCCGGGAATGGTCGGCCGGTGCACGCGTTACACAACGGCGTGACGGAAAAAATTTGGTTTATCACCGGTACGTCCCGCGGCTTCGGGCGGGCGTGGGCCATCGCGGCGCTGGAGCGGGGCGACAAGGTCGCCGCCACCGCGCGCAACACGGCATCGCTGGACGACCTCGCGCAGAAATACGGCGACGCGCTGCTGCCGATCGAGCTCGACGTCACCGACCGCGACGCGGACTTCGCCGCGGTGCGGCGGGCGCACGACCACTTCGGTCGCCTGGACATCGTGGTCAACAACGCGGGCTACGGCCACTTCGGCTTCATCGAAGAGCTCTCCGAACGGGACGCCCGCGACCAGCTCGAAACCAATGTGTTCGGCGCGCTGTGGGTCACCCAGGCCGCGCTGCCGTACCTGCGCGAGCAGGGCAGCGGCCACATCATCCAGGTGTCGTCGATCGGCGGCATCAGCGCGTTCCCGTTGGTCGGCATCTACCACGCGTCCAAGTGGGCGCTGGAGGGCTTCTCCCAGGCGCTGGCGCAGGAGGTCAAGCCGTTCGGCGTGCACGTCACGCTGATCGAGCCGGGCGGCTTCGACACCGACTGGTCGGGCTCGTCGGCCCGGCATTCCGACCGCATCCCCGCCTACGACGAGGTGCGGGCCGCGGTCGACGCCGAACGGGCCAAACGGTGGGCCAGCCCGGGCAACCCGGAGGCGTCGGCGGCCGCCCTGCTGAAGGTGGTCGACGCGGAGCAGCCGCCGCTGCGGGTCTTCTTCGGGTCCTCGCCGCTGCAGACCGCCAAGGCGGACTACGAGAGCCGGCTGCGGACGTGGGAAGAATGGCAGCCCGTCGCCGAATTGGCGCAGGGCTGAGCCGGCCTCACTCCGCCCGCGCCTGCCGCGGGGTGAGCGCCCGGCGGCGCGCGAGCGGCGACAGCACCGCCTCGTAGTGGCCGAGCAGCTGGTCGCAGATCACCGGCCAGCTGCGGCCCAGGACGCTGCGCCGCGCCGCCACGGCGTAGCGAGCGCGCTCCTCGATGAGGTGTTCGACCGCGTGCGGCAGCCGCTCCTCGAACTCGTCGACGCCCAACAGCAATCCGGTGCGGCACGGCGTGACGAGGTCACGTGGGCCGCCGGCGTCGGGGGCGATCACCGGCAGCCCCGACGCCAGCGCTTCTTGAACAACTTGGCAGAACGTCTCGTGCTCACCGGGATGCACGAAGACGTCCATGCTGGCGTACGCCGTGGCGAGTTCGTCGCCGTACAGCGCGCCCGTGAATACCGCTGTGGGCATTGCCGATTGCAGCTTCTTGCGGTCGACGCCGTCCCCGACGATGACCAGTTGCACCGCGTCGTTCGCGGCCAGCGGGGCGAGGCGCTCGACGTGCTTCTCCGGCGCGAGCCGCCCCACGAAGCCGACGATCGGCTTGCCGTGCGGCGACCAGCGCCGCCGCAGGCCGTCGTCGCGCAGCGACGGCGCGAACCGCAGCACGTCGACGCCGCGCGCCCAGTGATGCACGCGCGGGAAGCGATGCTCGGCAAGGGATTCCATGGTCACGCTGGACGGGGCCAGGGTGCGGTCGGCCAGGCTGTGCAGGTGCCGGAACCAGGCCCACGCCGCCCGCGACGTCATCGGGATGCCATAGCTCGCCGCGAAACCCGGGACGTCGGTCTGATACACCGCGACCGTCGGCACCCCGAGCCAGCGGGCCGCCTTCACCCCGCCATAGCCGAGCAGCGCCGGTGACGCCAAATGCACGACGTGCGGGTCGAATCCGCGCAGCACACTGACCAGGCGGGGGGTCGGCACCCCGAGCGGCAGGCTGGTGACCTTGGGAAACATCCGCGACGGCACCCGGTGCACCCGGATACCGTCGTAGATCCGCTCGGCGCGGGGTTCCCCCCGGGGGTTGTCTGGGGCGATGACGAGGGCTTCGTGCCCGGTCCGGCGCAGGTGCTCGAGCACCCGGATCACGGAGTTGCTGACACCATTGACATTCGGCAGGAACGATTCGGCGACGATGGCAACGCGCACACCCTCAAGGTGTCAGCGTCGGCTGTCGCGGAGGTTGCCTGCGGGCATACGACACGCGAAATTTGCTGGTCGGACCCTTTTCACAGCGGTTCGAGGGCCGGTTCACCCGCCCGGGCCGCCGGTTGGGGCCGCCGATCGAGCCACTTGTCCAGCGCCGCCAGCACAATCAGCAGCACCGTCGCGACCAGCCAGCCCACCACCGCGATGGAACCGGCGGGGATGATCGACAGCCCGGCGTTGCGATGCTGCACGCGAACGAGATTGGGGTCGTTCCTGTTGTATTCGACGTAGATCCGCATGCCGGTGGCCAGGTGCGACGGGTACAGGACGCCGAGTTCCGGGCGGTACGTGACGCGTTCGGGCGTGACGAACTCGATCGTGGAGCGGCGCGGTCCCGCGCTGAGCACCTCGGCCTGCGCGACGCCCATGTTGTGCTCGATGGCGAGGTCGTCGCGCCAGGCGCCGGCCACCAGCAGCACCGACTGCAGGGTGACCAGGCCGGTGACGATCAGGACCGCGATTCTGCCCCAGCGCAACGCGATTCGGGCCCGAGTGCTGGGCGGCTTGTCGCTGCGCCCGTGAATCAGTATGCGGTACAGCGTCTTCAGCCGCTTCACAGCGCGGCCCTGATGGCGGCGTGCAGGGCGCGCAGCGACGACCGGTCCGCCTTGACCTCCAGCACCCGCATGCCCTGCGCCGGCTCGTCGAGGGCCGCGTCGAGCTCGTCGACCTCGATCTGGCGGCTCTCGACGTGGTAGGCGCGGCACAGCGCGCCGACGTCGACGTCATGCGGGGTGCCGAAGATCCGCGACGACACGTCGGCGAACCGCGGGTCGCCCTGCTCGAGGGTTTCGAAGATGCCGCCGCCGTTGTCGTTGGAGACGACGATCGTGAGCCGGCGCGGGGTGGGCTCGGTGGGGCCGATGAGCAGCCCGGAGCTGTCGTGCACGAAGGTCAGGTCCCCGATCAGCGCGACGGTGCGGGCGGGGGTGTCCGGGCCGCCGCTGCGTTCGTGGGCCAGCGCCGCGCCGATCGCGGTGGAGACGGTGCCGTCGATGCCGGCGACGCCGCGGTTGGAGCGGACCCGGATGTGGCGGGTGTCCAACCCGACCAGGGCGGCGTCGCGCACCGGGTTGGAGGCGCCCAGCACCAGCTGGTCGCCGGGCCGCAAGGCGTCGGCCACGGCCGCCGCGACGTGCAGGCCGGTGGTCAGCGGGTGGCTACGCAGCTGGCCGCGGACGGCGTCGACGGCCTGCCGGTGCACCTCGGCGCAGCGCCGCAGCCACGCCGGGTCGGGCGCGCCGGTGGTGACCGCCCGCGTCCCGGTGGCTTGCGAATTCCCCGACACGTCAGGCCAGCGCGGCCCGGTGGTCAGCGCGAACACCGGCACCCGCGGATCGGCGAGCAGCGCCGACACCGGCCGGTGCAAGGTGGGGCGGCCGAGCATGATCACCTGCTGGGGCCGCAGCAGCGGCAGCGCCAGCGGGTGCAGCGGGTTAGGCACGGCCCGGCCGGAAAATGACGTGGGCTCCGCGACGGTCGGCAGCCCGGCCAGGTTCTCCTGCAGCCCGGCGCCGTGCCCGGCGATGACGACCGTGTCGGGCGTCAGGTCGATGTCCAGCGGCTGATCGAAATTCACCGGCGGGGTGGAGGTCCAGGGTCGGCCGCCGGGCCGCCCCTGCGGGACCCCCGACTGCGGGCCGCGGTCGGGCACCAGCGGTTCGCGCAGCGGGATGTCGAAATGCACCGGCCCCGCGTTGGCGGTGCGGGCGCCCGTCGCGGCCACCAACACCCGGCAGGTGGCCGACCGCCAGGTGGCGTTCAGCGAGTCCAGCCGCTCGGGCGCGTCTTCGGCCAGGCCCAAGCTGATCGTCGCCCGCACCTGGGTGCCGAAGTAGCCGAGCTGCTCCATCGTCTGGTTGGCGCCGGTGCCGAGCATCTCGTAGGGCCGGTTGGCCGAGAGCACGATCAGCGGGACGCGGGCGTAGTTCGCCTCCACCACGGCGGGCCCGAGGTTGGCCACGGCCGTGCCCGACGTCATGGCGACGCAGACCGGCGCGCCGGCGGCGATCGCCAGCCCGATGGCCAAAAACCCGGCGGTGCGCTCGTCGATGCGCACGTGCAGCCGGAGCCGGCCGGCGCGGTCGGCGTCCTGCAGCGCGAAGGCCAGCGGGGCGTTGCGCGACCCGGGGCACAGCACGACGTCGCGGACGCCGCCGCGGA
Source organism: Mycobacterium sp. E2462 (assembly GCF_001672685.1). NCBI lineage: Bacteria > Bacillati > Actinomycetota > Actinomycetes > Mycobacteriales > Mycobacteriaceae > Mycobacterium > Mycobacterium sp. E2462. The sequence goes on along the minus strand of NZ_LZKC01000191.1, from coordinate 20,064 downwards.
TCAGCTCGTCAACGACCACGCGGGCCTGGGTCGTCGAGGGGTTCACTACTACAGAGTGTCACAACCCGGCGACGTGGCCTCAGCCCTTGTGATCGGCGAAGAACTTCAGCATCGCGGCGTTGACGGCGTCCGGCCGCTCGAAGAACCCCAGGTGGCCGGTGTCGGGGATCTGCACGTACCGGCCGTTGGGCAGCGCGTCGGCGACCTCCCGGCCCAGCTGCGGCGGCGTCAGCACGTCGTCGGAGAAGCCGATCACGAGCACCGGCGTCGTGATGGCGCGGTAGGCCGACAACCGGCTGGTGTGCGGCGCGACGTCCAGCTGGGCCCGCAGCCCCGGCGTGGGCTTGACCGGCCAGGTGGAGAACATCGCGATCCAGTCGGCCACCGCCACGTCGTCGTTGAGCGTCTTGCGGGAGAAGTTCTCCAGCAGCCGGATCTTGGCCTCGTACGCCGCGGGCAGCTGCACGCCGGCATCGGCCAGCTCGGCCTCGGCGTCGCGGAAGAACTGCCGCGCCCGGTCCATCCGGCCGCGGGTGCCCATCAGCACCGCGGAACTGACCAGGTCGGGCCGCGCCAGCAGCAGCTCCTGGGTGATGAACGCCCCCATCGACATCCCGACGACGCGGGCCGGGGCGGCGTTGAGCCCCTCGATGAGCGCCACGGTGTCGGCGACCATGGTCTGCGTCGAGAAGCCCTGCGCGCTCTCGGTGGCGCCGATGCCCCGGTTGTCGAAGGTGATGACGCGGTAGCCGGCCGCCAGGAACGCCGGCACTTGGTACGGGTGCCAGGTCCGTCCGGCGCCGCCGTGGCCGGCGATGAACACCACCGGCTCCCCCGAGCCGCGGTCGTCGTAAGCCAGGTTGATCACCCGGACGACGTTAGCAACCGGTAGCAGGCCTCGACCCGGTCGAGCCACCACTGCCGGCGCGGCGCCGGGGCCCGCAGGGCGCTCAGCCGCGCCGGTTCGGGCGTGACCGGCCCGGCCGTCAGGAAGCCGTCTTCGGGCGGCGCGACGTCCGCCACGTCCTGGACGAACAGCCCGCCGGTACCCAGGCCGCAGGCGTGGTGCAGCGCCGGCAGGGCCGCCGCTGCGCTGAGCCCCGCGGCGATCCCGACCGCCGAATCCAGCGCGCTCGAGATCACGACCGGGACGTCGATCTGCGCGGTGATGTCGAGCAGGGCCGACACCCCGCCCAGCGGCGCGACTTTGAGCACCGCGATGTCGGCGGCGCCGGCGCGGACGACGGCCAGGGGGTCGGCGGCCTTGCGGATGCTCTCGTCGGCGGCGATCGGCACGTCGACGCGGCGTCGAACCTGCGCCAGCTCCTCGACGGTCGCGCAGGGCTGCTCGAGGTATTCCAGCGGGCCGAGCGCTTGGGCGGCCGCGACGGCCTCGTCGACGGTCCAGCCGCCGTTGGCGTCCACCCGCACCGTCGGGACCCGGTCGCGCACGGCGTCGACGCGGGCCACGTCGTCGGCCAGGGTCTGGCCGGGCTCGGCGACCTTCACCTTGGCCGTGCCCGCCCCGGGAAACCGCGCCAGCACCTCGGGTACCCCGGCGGCGGGCACGGCCGGCACGGTGGCGTTGATCGGGATGCGGTCGCGGCGCGCGGGCGGCGGCGGGCGATAGGCGGCCTCGATGCCGGCGGCCAACCAGTGCGCGGCCTCGGCCGGCGGGTACTCGACGAACGCCCCGAACTCGCCCCACCCGGCCGGGCCGTCGATCAGCGCGACCTCGCGGGTGGTGATGCCGCGGAACCGGACCCGCATCGGCAACGCCACCACATGCAGGCGCTCTAGGAGGTCGCCCAGCGGGGGCGGGGTCACCGGCCGTAGACCCGGCGTCCCGCCAGGTACGTCGCCCGCACGTCGAGGTCGGCGATCTGCTCGGGCGGCACCGCGCGCGGGTCCGCCGACAGCACCACCAGGTCGGCGTACTTGCCGACCTCCAGCGAGCCGACGATGTCGTCGGAGAACAGCTGCCACGCGGCGTCGATGGTCTGCGCGCGGATCGCCTGCTCCACCGTCAACCGCTCCTCCGGCGCCAGCACCCGACCGCTGGGCGCGGTGCGGGTGACGGCCACGCTGATGTTGCGCAGCGGCTCCTCGGGGGTGACCGGCGGGTCGTTGTGCAGCGAGATGCGCATCCCCGTCGCCACCGCCGAACCCGCGGGCATCCACCGGCTGCCCCGTTCGGGACCGAACAGGCCGTCGACGATGATGTCGCCCCAGTAGTGGATCTGGTCGACGAAGATGCTGCAGGTGACGCCGAGGTCGTGGGCCCGTCGCAGCTGCTCGGGCCGGATCGCGCCGACGTGCTCGAGGCGCAACCGGTGATCCTCGCGCGGATGGCGCCGCAGCACCTCCTCGTAGACGTCGAGGATGGTGTCCACCCCGGCGTCGCCCTGCACGTGGCAGGCCATCGGCCAGCCCAGCGGGAAGTACGCGCCGACGATCTCGCGCAGCTGCTCTTTCGTGTAGTTGGCGCAGCCGCAGGAGCCGGGCACCACGCCGATGATCCGGGTGGCCTCGGTATCCAGGTACGGAAAGGACAGGTCGATGTTGCCGATCCACGGCGACCCGTCGACCCAGATCTTGATGCCGACCTGACGCAGCATGTCGTCGCCCTGGCCGGGGGTGGCGGCCGTGGACATCTGCGGGTTGGAGATCTCGTAGGTGCGCAACCGGACCGTGAGGCGCTCGCGCAGCTGCTCGACCAGGGGCCGGAAGCCCGGGTCGAAGGCCATTTCCGAGCAGGTGGTCAGGCCGGCCCGGTTGAGGCGGGCGCACTCGGCGAGCAGCATCCGCGGGTAGTCGGCGAAGTCGATGGCGCCGCCCAGCAGCGGGAACACGGCGCCGGTCTCCTCGGCGGTGCCGTCGAGTTCGCCGTCGGCGCCGCGGCCGTACTTGGCGCCCTTGGGGTCGGGGGTGTCGCGGGTCAGGCCGTGCGCCCGGGCGGCGGTGGAGTTGAAGAACGCCTTGTGCCCGGAGTTGTGCAGGATCACCAGCGGGCTGTCCGGCGCGACGCCGTCGAGCCAGCTCAGCGTGGGTTCGGGCAGACCGTTCTGCAGCAGCGGATCCCACCCGCTCAGGTAGGCGCCGTCGGCGCCGCGCCGGGCGACCTCGGCGTGGACCGCGTCGAGGACGTCGGCGGCCGCGCGCAGGGTGACCGGGCGGATGTCGACGAACCGGTCCGACAGCGCGACCGCCTCCATCAGCGGGTGCCCATGCGCCTCGACGAATCCCGGCATGACGCAACCGTCACCGATGTCGACGGTCTGGGTGTCGGGGCCGACGAAGTCGGCGACGTCGGCGCGGGTCCCGACGGCGACGATGCGGCCGTCGGCGACCGCCAGCGCCTCGGCGGTGGGCCGCGCCTCGTCGACGGTCAGGACGGTTCCGGTGACGACGAGATCTGCCTGGGCCATGGGGAGGGATCGTACTGATCGATGGTGTCCGCAAGGGGGTAGCTGACTGAAATTGCAACACGTTCTAGTCTTGGCGCATGAGTGACGATCTCCTGCGCCATCCCATTCATTCCGGACACCTGACCGTCGGTGCGCTCAAGCGCAACAAAGACAAGCCGGTGCTGCATCTCGGCGACACCACGTTGACCGGTGGGCAGCTCGCCGAGCGCATCAGCCAGTACATCCAGGCGTTCGAGGCGCTCGGTGCGGGCACCGGCGCGACCGTCGGGCTGCTCTCGCTGAACCGGCCCGAGGTGCTGATGATCATCGGCGCGGGCCAGACCCAGGGTTATCGCCGCGTGGCGCTGCACCCGCTGGGCTCGCTGGACGACCACGCGTACGTGCTGGGCGACGCGGGCGTGACGTCGCTGATCATCGACCCGAACCCGATGTTCGTCGAGCGGGCGCAGGGCCTACTGGAGAAGGTGCCCGGCCTCAAGCAGGTCCTGACGATCGGCCCGGTCCCCGAGGCGCTCGGCGATTCGGCGGTGGATCTGGTGGCCGAGGCCGCGAAGTATGCGCCCAAGCCGTTGGTGGCGGCCGACCTTCCGCCCGACCACATCGGCGGGATGGCCTACACCGGCGGCACCACCGGCAAGCCCAAGGGCGTGCTGGGCACCGCGCAGTCGATCACGACGATGACGACGATCCAGCTCGCCGAATGGGAGTGGCCGGAGAACCCGCGCTTTTTGATGTGCACGCCGCTGTCGCACGCCGGGGCGGCGTTCTTCGTGCCGACCATCATCAAGGGCGGCGAGCTGGTGGTGCTCACCAAGTTCGACCCCGCCGAGGTGCTGCGGGTGATCGAAGAACAGAAGATCACCGCGACCATGCTGGTGCCGTCGATGATCTACGCGCTGATGGACCACCCCGATTCGCACACCCGCGACCTGTCGTCGCTGGAGACGGTCTACTACGGCGCCTCGGCGATGAACCCCGTGCGGCTGGCCGAGGCCATCCGGCGCTTCGGGCCGATCTTCGCCCAGTACTACGGGCAGTCCGAGGCGCCGATGGTCATCTCGTATCTGGCCAAGAAGGACCACGACGAGAAGCGGCTCACCTCCTGCGGGCGGCCGACGCTGTTCGCCCGCACCGCGCTGCTGGACGCCGACGGCAACCCGGTGCCCCAAGGCGAGGTCGGCGAGATCTGCGTGTCCGGGCCGCTGCTTTCCGGCGGGTACTGGAACCTGCCGGAGGAGACGGCCAAGACGTTCAAAGACGGCTGGCTGCACACCGGCGACATGGCCCGCGAGGACGAGGACGGCTTCTGGTTCATCGTCGACCGGGTCAAGGACATGATCGTCACCGGCGGGTTCAACGTGTTCCCGCGCGAGGTCGAGGACGTCGTCGCCGAGCACCCGGCCGTCGCGCAGGTCTGCGTGATCGGCACGCCGGACGAGAAGTGGGGCGAGGCCGTCACCGCGGTGATCGTGCTGCGGCCCGACCATCCCACCGACGAGGACGCGGTGGCGCGGGTCACCGCCGAGATCCAGGCCGCGGTCAAGGAGCGCAAGGGTTCGGTGCAATCGCCCAAGCAGGTGATCGTCGTCGACTCGGTGCCGGTGACCGCGCTGGGCAAGCCCGACAAGAAGGCCGTGCGAGCGCGGTTCTGGGAGGGCGCAGGCCGCGCCGTCGGCTGAACCTGTGTCGCCGAGTGCGCGGCCGGGTCGAGCGTGAAGTTAGCTTCACGTTCGAGGTCGAGCGTGAAGCTAACTTCACGCTCGGGGCGCGGCGATCCCGGCGACGAGCAGGTCGAGCATGCGGCCGGTCTGCTCTGGGGAACCGCTGGCCAGAAAGGTGCCGATCAGGCTGGACACCACGTCGTCGGCCTGCACGTCGGGGGTCAGGCTGCCGTCCTCGGCGCCGGCCCGCAACAACAGGCCGACGGCGCCGACGATGCTGTCCCGGGTCTGGCCGGCGTGCATGGCGCCGGAGGCGAAGATCGCTTGCAGCGACTCGGCCATGCCGCGCTTGGCGGCGACGAAGCCGGCGTAGCGGTCCATCCACGCGCGCAGCGCGGCCTTGGGCGGGTGCCGGTCCAGTAGCTGCCCCGCTGCGGCCGCGACGTCGGCCAGCTCGGCCCGGTAAATCGCCTCGACCAGCGCCTCGCGGCTGGGGAAGTGCCGATACAGCGTGCCAATGCCCACCCCGGCGTCGCGGGCGATCGATTCCAGCGACACGGAGCGCCCGTCGGCGGCGGCGAACGCCGCCGCCGCCACCTCGAGCAGCCGCTCTCGGTTGCGGCGCGCGTCGGATCGGTCAGCCAAGCGGAGGCACCTCCATTTCTGTTACGCTGCGTCAAGCGGAGGGCCCTCCGCATCTCTCCAGTCTGACACGAGGGAGCGCTATGACCACCCCAGCACCGGCCGGCGGCACCGGCACCATCGGCACCGACGAGGTCGCGCGCATCGGCTACGGCGCCATGCAACTGGCCGAGGCCACACCCGAGGACGCGGCGACGGTGCTGCGCCGCGCCGTCGAACTCGGCGTCAACCACCTCGACACCGCGTCGTTCTACGGCCCCGGCGAGGTCAACCGCCGCATCCGCGCGGCGTTGGCGCCCTACCCGCAAGAGCTCGTCATCGTCAGCAAGGTCGGCGCCCGCTTCACCGGCGAAGAACCGATACCGCTGGCCGCCGCGCAGAAGCCGGCCGAGCTGCGTGCCGCTGTCGAGGACGACCTGCGCCAGCTCGGCCTCGACTGCGTTCCCGTGGTCAATCTGCGCCGGATGGACCTGGGCCCCGGCGTGGCCGCCGAGGGTGATCAGGACGTCGACCTTGACGACCAGCTGGCGGAGATGATCGCCCTGCGCGACGAGGGCAAGATCGGCGCGATCGGGATCAGCGCCGTGCCGCTCGACGTGCTGCGGCGCGCGGCCCCGGCGGGCATCGCGTGCGTGCAGAACGCCTACAGCCTGTTGGACCGCTCGCAGGAGAATGCGCTGGAGTTCTGCGCGGCCGAGGGCATCGCGTGGGTGCCGTTCTTCCCGCTCGGGTCGGCGTTCGCCGGCCTGCCCAGCGTCGCCGACGACCCGGTGGTGGCCGAGATCGCCGCAGCCCAGGGCGCGACGCCCGCCCAGGTGGGGCTCGCCTGGCTGCTGGCCCATTCCCCGAACACGCTGTTGATCCCCGGCACCCGCTCCGTCGCGCACCTCGAGGAGAACGTCGGCGCGGGCGGCGTCACCCTGGATCTCGACGCGCTGAAACGGCTGGACGCCCTCGGTTCGACGCGGGGACACGCCCACGGCGTCGACGCCTTCCAGAGGTAACGTCGCTGCCTATGGCGAGCGGTGATCGCATCCGACCCCCGTGGTGGCTGAAGCCGGCCAACCGGCTCTTCATCCGGATGTCGAAGCTGGGACTGCGGTTCGGCGGCGAGAGCCCGGTGGTGCTGACGGTGCCGGGTCGCAAGTCCGGACGCGAACGCGCCACGCCGGTGACACCCATGACGGTCGAGGGCAGGCAGTACGTCGTCGCCGGCTTCCCGGGCGCCGACTGGGTGGCCAACGTACGGGCCGCCGGCACCGCGACGATCGCCCGCGGCCGGCAGGTGCAACGGGTGCGGATGGCCGAGCTGTCGGCCGACGCCGCCCGGCCGATCCTGCGGGCCTTCCCGGCCGAGGTGCCCACCGGGGTGGGATTCATGAAACGGGCGGGCCTGGTCACCGACGGCACCGCCGAGGAGTTCGAGGCGCTGGCCGGGCGCTGCGCGGTGTTCCGGCTGGACCCGGCATAGGAGCGGAAACACTTGACCGACAACCCCTTTCACGCTGAGCACTGGCGACCGGTCGACGGATTTGCCGACCTGACCGACATCACCTACCACCGGCACGTGCGCGACGCCACGGTCCGGGTCGCGTTCGACCGCCCCGAGGTGCGCAACGCGTTCCGGCCGCACACCGTCGACGAGCTCTACCGGGTGCTCGACCACGCCCGGATGTCACCCGACGTCGGCGTGGTGCTGCTGACCGGCAACGGGCCGTCCCCGAAGGACGGCGGCTGGGCGTTCTGCTCCGGCGGCGACCAGCGCATCCGCGGCCGCTCCGGCTATCAGTACGCCAGCGGGGACACCGCCGACACCGTTGACGCGGCACGCGCCGGCCGGTTGCACATCCTCGAGGTGCAACGCTTGATCCGATTCATGCCCAAGGTGGTGATCTGCCTGGTCAACGGCTGGGCGGCCGGCGGCGGGCACAGCCTGCACGTGGTCTGCGACCTCACCCTGGCCAGCCGCGAGCACGCGCGCTTCAAGCAGACCGACGCCGACGTCGGCAGCTTCGACGGTGGCTACGGCAGCGCGTATCTGGCCCGCCAGGTCGGGCAGAAGTTCGCCCGCGAGATCTTCTTCCTCGGCCGGCCCTACACCGCGCAGCAGATGCACCAGATGGGCGCGGTCAACGCCGTCGTCGACCACGCGGAGCTGGAGAACGAAGCGATCCAGTGGGCCGCCGAGATCAACGCCAAATCGCCGCAGGCGCAGCGCATGCTCAAGTTCGCCTTCAACCTGCTCGACGACGGCCTGGTGGGCCAGCAGCTGTTCGCCGGCGAGGCCACCCGCCTGGCCTACATGACCGACGAGGCCGTCGAGGGCCGCGACGCCTTCCTGGAAAAGCGCGACCCCGACTGGAGTCCCTTCCCGCGGTACTTCTAGTGCCCGCGGCCGGGGGCGGGTCCCCCCGCCCCTAGACTCGCCGCCTGTGAGTAAGAGTCCGCTGCGCCGCCTCACCGACCAGGTCGTGCTGGCCACGATGCGCCCGCCGATCACGCCGCAGGTGCTGCTCAACCGCCCCCCGATCAGGCCCATCGAGCTCGACGGCAAGCGGATCGTGCTCACCGGCGCGTCGTCGGGCATCGGCGAGGCCGCCGCCGAGCAGTTCGCCCGGCGGGGCGCCACCGTGGTCGTCGTCGCCCGCCGCCAAGACCTGCTCGACGCGTTGGCCGGCCGGATCGCGGCCGCCGGCGGCAGCGCCATCCCGATCTCCTGCGACCTGTCGGATTTGGACGCCGTCGACGCGCTGGTCGCCGACGTGCAGGACCGCCTCGGCGGGGTCGACATCCTGATCAACAACGCCGGCCGCTCCATCCGCCGGCCGCTGGCCGAGTCGCTGGAGCGCTGGCACGACGTCGAGCGCACCATGGTGCTCAACTACTACGCCCCGCTGCGGCTGATCCGCGGGTTCGCGTCCGGCATGCTCGAGCGCGGGGACGGCCACGTCATCAACGTCTCGACGTGGGGTGTGCTGTCGGAGGCCTCGCCGCTGTTCGCGGTGTACAACGCGTCCAAGGCCGCCCTGTCGGCGGTGAGCCGGGTCGTCGAGACCGAGTGGGGCCGCGACGGCGTGCACTCGACCACGCTGTACTACCCGCTGGTCGCCACGCCGATGATCGCCCCGACGAAGGCCTATCAGGGCATGCCGGCGCTGACGTCGCAGGAGGCCGCCGAGTGGATGATCACCGCGGCCCGCACCCGGCCGGTGCGCATCGCGCCGCGGATGGCGATCGCCGCTAAGGCGCTCGACACGGTGGGGCCCCGTTGGGTCAACGCGATCCTGCAACGCCAGAGCATCCAGCCGGCGTCGGGGTAGCCGGCCGCGTTCGTGCTAGACACGAACCATGGAGATCCTGGCAAGCCGGATGCTGCTCCGGCCGGCGGACTACGAGCGGTCGGTGGCCTTCTACCGCGACCAGATCGGGCTGGCGATCGCCCGCGAATACGGTGCGGGCACAGTGTTTTTCGCCGGCCAGTCGCTGCTGGAACTGGCCGGGTTCGGCTCCCCGGACCACTCCCGCGGCCCGTTCCCCGGCGCGCTGTGGTTGCAGGTGCGCGACGTCGAGGCGACGCAGGCCGAGCTGATCGGGCGCGGGGTGGCGATCGCGCGCGAGGCGCGGCGGGAACCGTGGGGCCTGCACGAGATGCACGTGACCGACCCGGACGGGATCACGCTGATCTTCCTCGAAATCCCCCCTGAGCACCCACTACGCCGCGACACCCGAGGTGAACAAAAGGGAAACGCCGGTTAACTGAGAGGTAACATCTGGCGACGGTTCAAGGTACACCCGCATTTCGCCAGTTCCCCCATTCGACAATGGGACTCCCCTACCACCAGAATCGGGCGATGTGAACATCCAATTGTTCCTCTTGATCATTGTCGTAATCACAGCACTGGCTTTCGATTTCACGAACGGCTTCCACGACACCGGCAACGCGATGGCGACCTCGATCGCCAGCGGCGCGCTCAAGCCCAAGACGGCGGTCGCGCTCTCGGCAGTGCTGAACCTCGTGGGCGCGTTCCTGTCCACGGCCGTCGCCGCCACGATCGCCAAGGGTCTGATCGACTCCAGCATCGTGTCGCTCGAGTTGGTCTTCGCCGGCCTGGTGGGCGGCGTGGTGTGGAACCTGCTGACCTGGCTGCTCGGTATCCCCTCCAGCTCGTCGCACGCGCTGATCGGCGGCATCGTCGGCGCCACCATCGCGGCCGTCGGCGCGCACGGGGTCATCTGGAAGGGCGTGGTCTCCAAGGCCATCATCCCGGCCGTCGTCTCGGCGATCCTGGCGATCATCGTCGGCGCCGTCGCGACCTGGCTGGTGTACCGGATCACCCGCGGCGTCCCGAGCAAGCGCAGCGAGGCCGGCTTCCGGCGCGGCCAGATCGGCTCCGCCTCGCTGGTCTCGCTGGCGCACGGCACCAACGACGCCCAGAAGACCATGGGCATCATCTTTCTGGCCCTGATCTCCTACGGGTCGGTCAGCAAGAACGCGGCCATGCCGCCGCTGTGGGTGATCGTCAGCTGCGCGCTGGCGATGGCGACCGGCACCTACCTGGGCGGCTGGCGGATCATCCGCACCCTGGGCAAGGGCCTGGTGGAGATCCAGTCGCCGCAGGGCATGGCGGCCGAGTCGTCCTCCGCCGCGGTGATCCTGCTCTCCGCGCACTTCGGTTACGCGCTGTCGACCACGCAGGTGTGCACCGGCTCGGTGCTGGGCAGCGGCCTCGGCAAGCCGGGCGGCGAGGTCCGCTGGGGCGTCGCCGGCCGCATGGGGGTGGCGTGGCTGGTCACGCTGCCGCTGGCCGGGCTGGTCGGCGCGGTCACCTACTGGATCGTGCACTCCATCGGCGGGTACCCCGGCGCCATCATCGGCTTCCTGCTGCTGGTCGCGGTGTCGGCCACCATCTACATCCGGTCGCGCAAGGTCAAGGTCGACCACAACAACGTCAACGACGACTGGAAGGGCGACCTGACCGCCGGGCTCGACGAGGCGTCCAGCGCCCAGCTGCCGCCCACCAACGGTGCCGGCCCCACCGCCGGCGCCGGCACCACGGCGCCCCGCTCGGGCTCCGACGACCCGACCGTGAAGGCGAGCGCATCATGAGTCACTTCAGCGACTGGTTCAACTACCAGGCCAGCATCAAGATCCTCATCTTCTCCATGCTGGCCGGTGCGGCGCTGCCCGGGTTGTTCGCGGTGGGCATCCGGCTGCAGGCGGCCGGCTCCGGCGACATCAGCCTGAACGGCAGCGAGGGCGGCCAGCGCAACCCCGCCCTGACCGCGGCCGCCTGGGTGATCTACGGGTTGGTCGTCGCGGTCATCCTCTTCGCGCTGTTGTTCATCGCCCGCGAGTTCATCGCGCACCACACCGGGTACCCGTTCCTGGGGGCAAAAGCCAAGTAACATCGGCAGATGCCCACCGAGTTGCCGAACCGAACGCCGGGGGGAGCTGGAACAGCGTGAACGGATTTCTGCATTCCGTGGTGTCGTGGCTGCGGGCGGGATACCCCGAGGGCATCCCCGCGACCGACACCTTCCCGGTGCTGGCCTTGCTGAGCCGCCGGTTGTCCAACGACGAGGTCAAGGCCGTCGCGCAGGAGCTGATGCAGCGTAACGAGTTCGACCACGTCGACATCGGGGTGCTGATCACCCAGATCACCGACGAGCTGCCGGCGCCCGCCGACGTCGAGCGGGTCCGCGAGCGGCTGGCCGCGCAGGGCTGGCCGTTCGACGACGATCCCGCCGAGGATCGCGCATAGCCGTACTGCGCGCCCTCACCGTTTCACCGGGATCGGCCGCGTCCTCGTTGCTGCCGGCCCTGCAACGGGTCCTCGACGGCCGCGATTCCGCCCTGGTGACCGTGGCGCCCGACGACGATCGGGCGGCGGAGGCCCTGCGGGTGGGCGAGGACATCGACGACGACGTCGCCCTCGTCGCGACGACGTCGGGAACCACCGGCGCCCCCAAAGGCGCGTTGCTGACGGCCGCGGCCCTGACGGCCAGCGCGACAGCCACCCACGACCGGCTGGGCGGGCCGGGCGCCTGGCTGCTCGCGCTGCCGCCCTACCACATCGCGGGCGTGCAGGTCCTGGTGCGCAGCGCGATCGCCGGCTCGGTGCCGGTGGAGCTGGACGTCAGCGCCGGCTTCGACGTCGCCCGACTGCCCGCCGCCATCCGACAGTTGCGCCCCGGGCGCCGCTACACCTCGCTGGTGGCGGCCCAACTGGCCAAGGCGCTCGCCGAGCCGGCCGCCGCCGCCGCGCTCGCCGAACTCGACGCGGTGCTGCTCGGCGGCGGCCCCGCCCCGCGCCCCGTCCTGGACGCGGCCGCGGCAGCGGGCGTCACCGTGGTGCGCACCTACGGCATGAGCGAGACCGCGGGGGGCTGCGTGTACGACGGCGTCCCCCTGGACGGCGTGCGGCTGCGGGTCGACGACGGCCGCATCGTCCTCGGCGGCGCGACCCTGGCCAAGGGCTACCGCAACCCCGTCACGCCGGACCCGTTCGCCGAGCCCGGCTGGTTCCGCACCGACGACCTGGGGTCGGTCGACGCCGCCGGGCTGCTCACCGTGCTGGGCCGCGTGGACGACGCGATCAGCACCGGCGGGCTGACCGTGCTGCCGCAACCGGTCGAGGCCGCGCTGTGCAGCCACCCCGCCGTCGCCGACTGCGCGGTGTTCGGGCTGGCCGACGACCGGCTGGGCCAGCGGGTGGTCGCCGCCGTGGTGGTCGCGGACGGCTGCCCGGCGCCCACCCTGGACGCGCTGCGCCGCCACGTCGCCCGCACCCTCGAGGCCACGGCGGCGCCCCGCGAGCTCCACCTCGTCGACGCCCTGCCGCGGCGCGGCATCGGCAAGGTCGACCGCGCGGCGCTGGTGCGCCGCTTCGCCGGCGATCAATAAGCTGACCGTCCGTGAGGGTCGCTGGACGGGAGGCGCTGGCCGCGGCGGCCGGGGCGACGCTGGTGGCGGCGGCGGTCGCGCTGCCGCTGCTGGATCGGGATGTCCGGCCGCGCCGCGACCTCGGCCCGCAGCGGCTCGCCACGCACGCGCAGGCGACGCCGATCTTCGGCGAGTGGGAGGTGCACGTCGGCTGGGGCACCGGCCCCGCCGTCGCGCTGGCGGTCGCCGCGGTGCTGTGGGGACCCGCTCTGGCGCAACGGGTCTCGTGGCGGGCGCTGACGCTCGGCGCGTGGGCCACCGGCTGCGTGTGGGCCTTCGCGCTGGCGATGATCGACGGCTGGCAGCGCGGCTTCGCCGGCCGGTTGACCACCCGCGACGAGTACCTGTTCGAGGTGCCGCGCATCACCGACATCCCGGCAACGTTGCGCACCTTCGCCAGCCGAATCGTCGACTATCAACCGGACTCGTGGACTACCCACGTCTCCGGGCACCCGCCGGGCGCGCTGCTGACGTTCGTCTGGCTGGACCGCATCGGCCTGCACGGCGGCGCCTGGGCCGGGTTGTGGTGCCTGCTGGTCGGGTCGAGCGCGGCGGCCGCCGTGGTGGTGGCCGTGCGCGCGCTGGCCGACGAAGAGACCGCCCGCCGCGCCGCCCCGTTCGTCGCCGTCGCGCCGACGGCGATCTGGGTCGCGGTCTCCGCCGACGGCTACTTCGCCGGGGTGGCGGCGTGGGGCATCGCGTTGCTGGCCGTCGCGGTGCACCGCGCGGTCCGGTTTCCCGCACTGACCGCCGCCGCCGCGGGACTGCTGCTGGGCTGGGGAGTGTTCTGCAACTACGGCCTGGGGCTGATGGGGTTGCCGGCCGTCGCGGTGCTGGCGTCGGCCCCCGGCTGGCGTGCGGCGCGGCGGGCGCTGGTGCCGGCGGTGCTGGCCGCGGTGGCGGTCGCGGTCGCCTTCGCCGCGGCGGGGTTCAACTGGTTCGACGGCTACACCCTGGTCCAGCGACGCTATTGGCAGGGCATCGCGAACGACCGGCCGTTCCAGTACTGGGGCTGGGCCAACCTGGCGGCGGTGGTGTGCGCGATCGGGCTGGGCGGCGTGGCCGGGGTCGCGCGGGCGTTCGACGTCGCCGCCCTGCGGCGCCGCTCGGGATTTCACCTGGTGCTGGTGGCCATGCTGGCCGCGATCGTGTGCGCGGACCTGAGCATGCTCAGCAAGGCCGAGGTGGAACGGATCTGGTTACCGTTCACCGTCTGGCTCGTCGCGGCGCCCGCGCTGGTGCCGCGGGCCCCGCGCCTGTGGCTGGCGCTCAACGCCGCCGGGACGCTGCTGGTGAACACCGTGGTGCTCACCCACTGGTAGGGCCGGCTGGTAGGGCGGGCTAGAGCCCCGCCGCGCGGGTCACCCGCGCGAACCGGCTGCCGGGCGCGCAGGCGCGGCGCACCACGGCGACGTCGGCCACCACATCGATGTCGGCCAGCTGCTGCACCGTGGCGACCTCGATCCCGCTGTCGCGCAACGCCCGCAGCGTCAGCTCCCCGGTGTCGGCCCGCGACATCGGGACGCCGCGCAGGCATTCGGCCATCGCGGGCGACGCCACGCCGAGCACCCACCAACCGCCGTCGGCCGCCGGGCCCAGGACGGCCGGTGCGTCGAGCAGCCGGCGCGCGCAGCCGCCCAGCAGGTCGGCCGTCACTTGCGGGGTGTCCATCCCGATCTGCAGCACCGGGAACCCGGTGGCGGCGTCGGCGTGCGCGTTGGCCAGGCGCGCGGCGAAGTCGGCGCCGCGCTGAGCGATGACCGTGAAGTCGCGCAGCCGCTGCCGGATGTCGGCCGCCGCGGCCGCCTGCTCCAGGTCGCCGGTCAGCGCCACCACCCGCGCGGCCACCGGCGCGGCGGCCACGGCGTCCAGCGTGTCCAGCAGTGCGGCGGCGGCGATCTCGGCGGCCACCCGGTCCCCGACGGACGCCGCCAGCCGGGTTTTGGCGCGGCCCGGCTCGGGCGCCTTGGCGACCACCAGCGCGGTGACGTCCAGCGCCGTCACGAGATCACTCTCCAGAAGTCGAGGATCGCCGTGATGCTGCCCTTGAGCGAACCGCTGACCTTCGACTTGCCGCCCGTGCGCGGCCCGTAACTGATGTCGAACTCGACCACGCGCCAGCCGGCGGCCGCCGCGCGGACCAGCAATTCGAGGGGATACCCCGAGCGCCGGTCCGCGACCCCGAGGTCCAGCAGCGCCTCGCGGCGCGCGACCCGCATGGGCGCGACGTCGTGCACGGGCAGGCCGTGGCGGGTCCGCAACCGCCAGCTCATCACCACGGTGCCCACCCGGGCCACCCACGGCCAATGCAGCCCGGCGACCGGCCGGCGCCGCCCGGTCACCAGGTCGGCGCCACGGCGCAGCTCGGCGACCAGCCGCGGCAAGTCCCCGGCGTCCATCGAGCCGTCGGCGTCGATGACGGCGACGATGGG
Organism: Mycobacterium sp. E2462; assembly: GCF_001672685.1. Lineage (NCBI taxonomy): Bacteria > Bacillati > Actinomycetota > Actinomycetes > Mycobacteriales > Mycobacteriaceae > Mycobacterium > Mycobacterium sp. E2462. The sequence goes on along the minus strand of NZ_LZKC01000191.1, from coordinate 4,958 downwards.
GGTGCTTGCCGCGACGACGCCAGCGTGGACCGCCGCGCCGTACCCGGGCCGGGGCTCGGCGACGACCCGGGCGCCGTGCCGGCGCGCCACCCCGGCGGTGTCGTCGGTGCTGTTGTTGTCGACCACCAGCGCGTGGTAGCCCGCGGGGATCGCCGCCAGCACCGCCGGCAGCGACTCTTCCTCGTTGAGGCAGGGCAGCACCACCGTGACCTCGTCGGCCCCGCGGTCCGGCCCTGCGAGCTCAGAAGCCGTGGCGACCTCCGCTGCGCGGCTCCTGCGGGACCGCCGGCTGCGTCGGCACGACGGGTTGCCGCGTCTGCGTCGGCAGCGGCGCCTGGGTGGTCGGCTTGGGCGGGCTCGGGACGGTGGTCGGCGCCTCGTGCGTGGTCGTCGGCGGCGAGTACGTGGTCGTCGGCGCTTCGGAGGTGGTGGTCGGCACCTCGTGTGTGGTGGTCGTGGGCGCGACCGTGGTGGTGGGCTGGGTCGTCGTCGTGGGCGGGACCGTCGTCGTCGGCGGGGTCGTCGTCGTGGGCGGGACCGTCGTCGTGGTCGGCGGGGTCGTGGTCGTCGGCGGGGATTTCGTCGTCGTCGGCGGCGGGTACGGGGGGTACGGGTTGTACGGCGGGTAGTTGGGCCGCCACCCCGGGAACGGGATGGGGATCGGCACCGGCACCGGCACCAGCGGGTTCGGGCCGGGCCCGTAACCGGGCACTCCCGGCTCCACCGGCGCCTCGGGCACGGGGCCGACCGGGTTCTGCGGCAGTGGCTGTGGTGCCGGGCCACCGCCCGTCGGGGCGGACACGGTGCCGCCCTGGAAGCCGGCGTTGGGCTGGTCCACCGGGGGCGGCGGCACCGGCGCCTGCTGCTGCGAGGGCAGGATCGGCAGGAACTTGCCCGGGGCGGCGTTCTGCACGCCGACGACGGGCTGCTGGCTGGCGGTGGGGCGCACGGCGATGGCGATCGCGGCCGCCAGCGACGCGAGTCCCACGACCGCGAAGGCGATGACGGCGTTGCCGATGAGCAGCGAGCGCCGCGACAGCCGCGCCGGCTCGGCGGCGTCCTCGTCGTCACCCTCGGCGTAGCCCTCTGCGTAGCCCTCGTCGTCGTAGTCGTAATCGTCGTAGCCGCCCAGGGCGCCGCCGTCGTCGGCCATCGAGTAGGCCAGCTGCTGGTCCTCGGGATCGGCGAACTCGCCCTGGGGAACCACGGCCGTCTCGTCGCCGGTCAGCCCCGCCGCCGGGGCCATCGCCGTCGCGTCGCCATACCCGCCGACCGCCGGCGCCATCGCCGTCGCGTCGCCATACCCCCCGACCGCCGGGGCCAGCGCCGTCGCGTCGCCGGCCAAGCCGACCGCCGGGGCCATCGCGGTGGCGTCGCCGGCGGTGAAGGCCGCGGGCGCGGCGGCGCTCGCCGCGCCGCGCGCCAGCGCGAAGGTGGGGTCGTCGGCCACCTGCACCCGCATCGTCGAGCCGTCGCGCAGCTCCTCGGCGACCCGGTTCAAATCCGGGGACGCCCCCAGGAGCAGCACGTCGTCGGGGAAATCCGGGCGGGCGCTCAGGTTCGCCATCATCGTGTTGAGCGCGGCGGTGGAGTCGGCGCTCGACGCGCCCGCGAGCGGCCGGGTGGCCAACACCGTCGGTGGGGCGTCGGGGTCGCCGGCGGCGGGATCGACCAGCGACAGCGTCGCCGTGGCGTCGTCCATCACCAGCGCCGCGCCGGGGTGCCCGGCCGCGCGCATCAGCGCGGCCACGGCCTGCGACTCCGAGAGCACCCCCACGTTGTGCACGCCGGAATCCTCGAGCGCGCGCCGCAGGGCGTCGGCGCTGGTGCGATCCGTCCAGCACACCCGGGTGCCCACCAGCCGGTGGTTCTCACCGGCCAGCAACCGGTTGGTGCCGGCCACGGTCTCGGTCAGCTTTGCGATGGGGTTGTCCGCCAGGTCGACGACGGACTGGTCGATCACGCCCGCGCTCTGCGCCCCCGACCCGACCAGCGCCAAGCGGGCGACGGGGCCCGTGACCGCAACTCCCAACACGACGTCCATACCGGTTCTCCTTCGGCCGGCCACCCCACGACCAGCAATCTCCCGGCATCATTAAACTTGCGATACCGTCGGCAGTATCACTCATTCGAGAGGTTCGCCTACTAGCGCAGCGTAACCAGCTTCTCGCACGCCGGGCCGGTCGCCGCGGATCCGCCCTGCTGAGCGACGGTGCCACGGCGCCCGAACGGAGAATATGTTCGCAACCCAGCGGTGCAGCCGGTTCGGCGGGGTGATCCCTCGCCGGCGAGCCGAACGCGCGCCACACGCAACCATCCTTGACTCCCGGGGGGCATGGTGAGCCAGATCAGCGACGAAGCGCCGACCGGCCCCATCTCAGGGCCGCCGGGGCCGGCACAGCAAACGCCGCGGGCCCGCATCGCCCGCGCCGCCGGGCCCGGCGCCGGGCGCCGTGGCAACCTCGCCGCCGACCTGACGGGCGTGGTGCTGGTGGTCGTGGCCCTGTTCCTGCCGTGGAACCTGTACTTCGGCCTGGGCATCCCCGACAGCAACACGACCGTGTTCGTCGTGCTGCTCGGCGTGACGCTGCTGTCCGTCGTCGCCTTCGCCGTAGCCGGGTCCTGGCGATCGGGCGGCGCGCCGTTGAACCCGCGCACCGCCGGCCTGATCCGGTTGCTGCTCAACGTGCCCTACCTGACGCTGGTGCTCGGGTTCGTGGCGTTCGACGCGGCCCAGACGGTGCGGTTCGGCGGCACGGTCGCCATCCCCGGCGGGGTGGGCCCGGGTGCCTGGGCGGGCGCCGCCGGCGCGCTGCTGGGCGCGCAGGCCCCGAGCACCGGCGCCCACGCGGGGCCGTTGCCCGCCGGCGAAGAGCGCACCGGCTGGCACGCGACCGCCCGCGTCATCGGCTACGTGTCCATGCTGGCCGCCGCCCTCAGCTTCGGCTTCAACCTGTACTGGCGGGTGCGGTATGCGCTGCAAAGCCCCAACGGCGCGGGCGATTTCGGCAAGCAGAATATCGCCGTCATCGCCACCGCCGTGGTCTACGGCGTGGTCGCGCTGGCCGCGGTCCTGGTGGCCTCCCGATGGCTGCTGCGCGGCACCCGCGCCGCGCAACTGGCGACCGTGGCGCTGGGATCCTCGGCCCTGGTCGCCGGGGTCGTGGTGTGGGTCCTGCCGGTGGGACGGGACCTCGACGCGTTCCACGGCATCGCGCAGAACACCTCGACCGCCGGCGTCGGGTTCGAGGGCTACCTGGCGTGGGCGGCCGGCGCCGCGATCTTCGCGCGCGGCGCGCTGCTGGGTGCGCGCCCCACCGCGCCGGCCGAGGAGGCGGCGTGGCGGGCGGCGGCCCGGCACGGGTTGCTGCTGATCGGGGTGTGGAGCGTGGGCTCGATGCTGATGCGGATCACCGACCTGCTGGTGGGCATCAGCCTGAACTACCCCTTCTCCCGCTACGACAGCGTGGTGCTGGCCGGGTTCGACCTCGTCACCGCCGCGCTGTCGCTGTGGGTGCGCGCCCGGCTGGCCCACGCCTCGGCGCGCCCGGTGGCGGCGCTGTGCGGGCTGGTCGCCACCCTCGGCGTGGCCCGGGTGGTCGTCGGGGTCGCGCTGGCGCCGCGGTTCGCGGATTCGCCCAATTCGCCGGAGCAACACCCGGTGTACGGCAACAACCTGGCCCAGCAGATCACCAGCACCTTCGATCTCACGCTGGTCGGGGTGGCGCTGGGCGTCGTCGCGGCCACCCTCGTCGCCGGCCGGCTGAGCGGCCGGCGGCGCAATCGTCGCGCACGGCCCGAACCCGGTGCTGCCCAACGGGTGTCACCGGGTCGACGTACGCGACGCCGTGGCCCTGGCCCCGCTGCTGAAGGGCGTCGACGTGGTGTGTCATCAGGCGGCCATGGTGGGGGCGGGCGTCGACGCCGCCGACGCGCCGGCCTACGGCGCGCACAACGACCTGGCGACCACGGTGCTGCTGGCGCAGATGTTCGCCGCGGGGGTGACCCGCCTGGTGCTGGCGTCGTCGATGGTGGTCTACGGGCAGGGCGGGTACCGATGCGAGCGGCACGGCGACGTCGACCCGCTGCCGCGGCGGCGGGCCGACCTGGATGCGGGGATCTTCGAGCACCGCTGCCCGATCGGCGACGAGGAGCTGCACTGGCGCCTCGTCGACGAGGACGCCCCGTTGCGCCCCCGCAGCCTCTACGCCGCCAGCAAGACCGCGCAGGAGCACTACGCCCTGGCCTGGTCCGAGGCCACCGGCGCAGCGGTGGTGGCGCTGCGCTACCACAACGTCTACGGCCCGGGCATGCCGCGCGACACCCCGTATTCGGGGGTGGCCGCGATCTTCCGCTCGGCGTTGGAGCGGGGCGAGCCGCCGCGGGTGTTCGAGGACGGCGGGCAGATGCGCGACTTCGTCCACGTAGACGACGTGGCCGCGGCCAACCTGGCGGCCGCGACGTCGCCAGCCGACCGGTTCTCGGCGTTCAACGTCTGCTCCGGGCGGCCCATCTCGATCCGGCAGGTGGCCACCGCGCTGTGCGAGGCGCGTGGGGACGCGTCGACCCCGGTGGTCACCGGCCAGTACCGCAGCGGCGACGTGCGCCACATCGTCGCCGACCCGGCGCGCGCCGCCGACGTCCTGGGTTTCCGCGCGGCCGTCGACCCGGTGGAGGGGTTACGCGGCTTCGCGTCCGCGCCGCTGCGCTGACGCGTCAGGCCTGCGGGGGCCGGAAGATCTTGGGCTGCGGGCCGGGTTGCTGGATCGGGATCTGGCCGGTCGCCGAGTCGTCGCCGCGGAAGATCCGCGGCGCCGCGGCCAGCGGCGGGATCTCGCTGGTGGCCGGCTCGTCGTCCGCGCCGGGAGGCGCGGTGGGGATGCGGGTGGTCGCCAACGACGAGTTGTGCGAGAACATCGACTCCTCCGACGAGTGGATCTACTCGCGCACCGGGATCA
>NZ_LZKC01000190.1:0-13894 GCF_001672685.1 Mycobacterium sp. E2462 | reverse complement strand
GAAGCGGCGCCGGCGATCCGCCCCCGAAGGCGGAGATCGCGCCGGCGCCGGGGGGGCAGCGGCGGCGGGCCGGCCGCGGAGCTCGGCGCCCACCCGGGATCGTCGGCGGCCACGTCGTCGCCGAGCAGCGAGTCCAGCAGCGGATCCCACTCGGCGTCGAGGTCCTCAGGGGTCGCACCGGCGGTGCCGTCCGCCGGGGCGACGACCCCGTCGGCCACCGGGTGCCCCGTCGCGGTGTCCCGGTCGCCCTTCGACGCGTCGTACAGCGACGTCCAGGCCGCCATGAGCGCCGACTTCGAGGTGTCGTCCAGGCTGGCGTTGAGCACCACCGCGCGGATATCCCTGAGCTTTCCGATCAGAAACCGCTGGAAGTCCCGCGCCCCCGCAGGGGTGTCCAGGTCGGAGCGGCTTTGCACCGCGGTCTCGGTCTCGCGCTGCAGCCGGATGAGCGCGTCCCTGCCGTCGATCGCCTGGAGGTGCGCGTTCAGGATGGCCGAGACAACCTGCATGTCGAGCTGCGAGCTCGCCGAATTCTGTTGCGCCAGAGCAGCTTCGGCGCGGGCGATGGCCTCGGCGGCCTGCCCTTGTTCGTGGGCGGGTTCGGCGCCCGGCGGCGGGCTCGTCGGCGGTGATGCGGCCACCTGCGGTTGGCGGATCTTGCGCAGAATTTCCGCGACGTGGTCGGGGCGGGTCGTCGGGTTCAAGACGGCGGCCACCTCGTCGGGCGCGAGCCCCTTCTGCCAGGCGTTCGGATCACCGGTGCGGTCCCGCACGTCTTTCACCGCGGCGAGCAACTCGTCATACCCCGACATCAGGCCGACAGGCGGTGTGGCGCGAGCGAACTCCGCTGCGCGACGTCCCACGACCCCTCCATGCCCGGCGACAGTACTGCGGCGCGGGCCCGGCGACAATTCAGTACGCCAGTGGTTGTGCGCGGCCAGATGCGCGGCGCTCTACTGGCCGGCCTCGCCCCCGTACTGCGCCCGAAGGGTGTCCAGCGCAGCCTTTTTCGTCCGGCTCAGCTCGCGTGCGTCGGCGACGACCGCGGCGATTTCGCGCTGCTTGGCGAGCAGGAAGCGTTGGAACTCCCGGGCGCCGAGCGGGGTGTCGACGGCGAGGGCCGACCCATGGCCCACCGCGCGCTCGAGCTGCTCGGCGATCGCGTCCAAGCGCCGCAAGCTCTCTCGCGCGTTCGCGTGGGCACTGGCGAGCGCGTCGACCAGCGCGCGGTCGGCATCGGTCGCGTTGTCATGCTGGCTCGCCAGCAACGATTGCTGTGCCTGCACCGCCGCTACCCAGGGCCCGGCTTGTTCCGGCATCGGCTCACCCTATTCCTCGTGCCCGCGCGACCGGGCGGTCGTGGCCGGTCATAGCGGCCTACGGATCGCGATGCTATTGCCGAGCCGGCTGATCCGCACCGACGCGCCCGGGTGCGGTGCCTCGATGACCAGGCCGTTGCCCAGGGCAAGCTGGACGTGCCCGGTGTGCGGGAACACGAGGTCACCGGGGCGCACCTGCCCGCGCGGTACCGGGATGCCGTCGTGAATCTGCTGATAGGTCGTGCGGTCCAGGCGCACACCCGCCTGGGCGTAACTCCATTGGACGAGCCCAGAACAGTCGAACTGTTCGGGTCCGGTCGCTCCCCACACGTACGGGCGGCCCAGTCGCGACAGCGCCGCGCGGACCGCGACGGCCGCACGGCCGGTCGGAGTCGGCAGCTGGTGCGCCAATTGGTAACGCAGCGACTGTAATTGGGCGTGCCGCCGCCTCGCACGCACGCGTGCCGACGTGACGTGCGCGTGCTGTGCGCGCAGCCGCGCGATGCGGCGGCGCACCGCTTCGCGCTGTGCCATCGGTGTCGGCGCGTGCGTCGGTGCCTCGGCGCGGGCCGCCGCCACCACGCCCCCGGTCAGGTCGCGGGCCCGCGTTCTGTCGCGCTCGGCGGCGGCGAGGATGCCCGCGAGTGCCGCGTCGGTGTGCTCGGCCGCGGCCAGTCGATGCTGGCCACGCTCGACCGCTCGTGCGTATCTTCCCTGCGCCAGACCGGGGTTGAGGGTGGCCGAGCGCCGCAGCAGACTGCGGTAGCGGGCCGCATCCACCTGCGGACCCGGGCGGATCGAGTTGCCGGCGAAGAGCTGATGAGCCCGCGTCAGCACCTCGACTTCCCCCGGGCTCATCGGGCGGCCTCGCTGTCGTCGCGGTGCTCCCGGCCCGATTCGAAGTCTTCGGTAAAGGCGCGGACGCGGGGCAGGGCGCTCGGGGAGATGACGCCCCGGTTGCGGATGTCCCACAGGTCGTCGACCTCGACTCCGACCAGCGCGGCGATGATCGCCTCGGGCAGCCCGGAGTGGGCGCACGCCCGGTCGAAGCGCGCGCTGAGGCTGGTGGGCATGCGCTCCAGGAGCGCGCGGCGGGTCGCCTCGAGGGCCTGCAAGTGCTCCATCAGGCGGTCCGTGGAGTCTCCACCGGCGTTCACGGCCACCCGCCAGGAGCTGGCCGCCAGCATTTCCGCCTTCACGCATTGAGCGATCACAGACAGAATATACGTCTCATATTCGTTTGATGTTGACGCCGGCAGCCGATCGATGACAGATTTGAGGGCGTCGAGCTGCGCCTCGGCGTATCCCTCGAGCACTTCGGTGTCGCTGTGCCGGTCCACCACCACCGGCCCCGCCCGCCGCGCCGGCGGGGGAGCGGGCGGTTGGGCGGCCATGAGGCGGGCCAGTTCCGCATCCGGGTCGGCCGCCACCAGCAGCCGTGAGTAGGTGCCGGGCGGCAGGCCCAGTCCGTTCTCGACCTTCTGAACAGTGCTTTTGTGCGGTTTGCGGGCGCCTCGTTCCAGAAAGCTCAGGCCCATGATGCTGACCCCGGTGGCGGCGGCGAGCTCGGCCAGAGACCAATCACGGGACTCGCGCAGCGCACGAATGGCCGCCCCGGCCGATTCACGGCTCACCGCACGCTCCGGCCATAGCCGGATACTACACAGCCCATGTCTCGGTTATGCGTATATACGTTTTTATCTCCGTTTCGCTTGCGCACGGGGCTTCACTGTGTATACGCTTTCGCCAACGTTTCACGCCCGACAAGGAGACTGAGATGGGACACCCTTGCGCAGCCAACCCGGAGCTTTGGTTCGGCTACCCCGATGACGACGGTGGGGACGGCGCGGCGAAGGCACGCGCGTATGAGCGGTCGGCGACCGAGGCCCGCCTCCAGTGCCTGCGCCGGTGCCCGCTGGCGCAGCAGCGCAAGTGCGCCCAGCACGCCATTGCCCATCGCGAGGAGTACGGCGTGTGGGCCGGGGTGAAGCTGCCGGGTGGTCAGTACCGCAAGCGCGAGCAGCTTGCCCAGGCGCACGAGGTCCTGCGGCAGATCGCCGCCGGGGAAATCAACGCCCGCCAGTTGCCGGAGAACGCGGCGTTGCTGGCGCGTCACGAGCACGAGAGTCTTCGGGTCGCGGCGGTCGTCCTGCACCTGCCGGTCGCGCAACTGAAGCCTCGTTCGGCCGCCTGACCTGGGTCGCGTAGCGTCCGGCCGTTTGTCTTTGCAGTCGAGGGGGTAGTCGGGGTCGGCAACGAACTGCTTGTCGACTCGAAGGCGCATCAATGACGTTCGACCTGACACCGACGGCCGCCCAGCACGACCTTGCGCGACGCACTCACGAGTTCGCCGAGACCGTCATCCGGCCCGTCGCGTTGCATTACGACCAGCGCCAGGAGTTCCCCTGGCCGGTCCTCGAGGAAGCTGCGCAGCGAGGCTTCTACAGCCCGCTTTTCTACCGCGACCTGATCGGCGACCCGACCGGCATTTCGTTGCCAATGTTCATGGAAGAACTGTTCTGGGGCTGTGCTGGCATCGGTCTGGCGATCGTCATGCCAGCGCTGGCGCTGTCGGCGATCGGCCAAGCGGCGTCCCCGGAGCAGATGCTGGAGTGGGCGCCCGAATGTTTCGGCACGCCGGGCGATCTCAAACTTGCCGCGTTGGCCATCTCAGAGCCGGAGGGCGGCAGCGATGTGCGGAACCTGCGCACCCACGCCCGCCGTGACGGTGACGACTGGATCATCAACGGCCACAAGATGTGGATCGGCAACGGCGGCATCGCCAACGTGCACGTCGTCAATGCGGTGGTGGACGAGGAGCTCGGTCACCGCGGCCAAGCGCTGTTCGTGGTGCCCGGCGGCACGCCCGGGCTGAAGCTGGTGCGCAAGCTCGACAAGCTGGGCTGCCGGGCCTCGCACACCGCCGAGTTGCTGTTCGAGGATGTGCGCGTTCCGGGCGCCAATCTTTTGGGTGGTCAGGACAAGCTCGAACACAAGCTCGCGAAGGCCCGCGAGGTGGTGGCCGGCGGAAAGCGTTCGGGCTCGGCAACGTTGGGCACCTTTGAGCAGACCCGGCCCATGGTGGCGGCGCAGGCGATCGGTATTGCGCGTGCCGCCCTCGAATACGCGACGGCCTACGCCACCGAGCGGGAGGCTTTCGGCGGGCCCATTATCGACAACCAAGGCATCGCCTTTCCCCTGGCGGAACTGGCCACCCAGATCGACGCGGCGCGGCTGTTGACGTGGCGCGCGTCGTGGATGGCGGCCAACAACATCCCGTTCGAACGCGGCGAGGGTTCGATGTCAAAGATGGCAGCCAGCGAAGTCGCGGTGAAGGCCACCGAGCGTGCCATTCAGACGCTGGGCGGCTGGGGTTACATCACCGACCATCCGGTGGAGAAGTGGTATCGAGATGCCAAGCTGTACACCATCTTCGAAGGCACCAGTGAGATACAACGGATGGTGATCTCGAATGCGTTGGGCGCGTCGGTGGGCACGCCGCCGCTGCACGTCGTCATCGAGCCGTCCGGCGGCACACTCAACCGGGTGTTCGGGCGCGGCGCCCCGCTGCGCTCCCGCGCCGCCGACAACGCGCTGTCCATGAAGGACAGGGTTCCCGAGCCGGTGATGCGGCTGGCGATGAGGGTCCTACGCCCCCCACGCAAATAGACTCGACCCAATCATGAGCAACCTGGACGCCCAGCCCACGGAGGTCGCGTGCGGTCCCCGGCGGCACGCGGCCAGCGCGGTCCAGGTGCTGCGCGGCCGCGAGGTGCCGTTGGGCGGCCCCCGGGCGATCCGGGTGCGTCGCACCCTGCCACACCGTGACCGCGCGCTGATCGGCGCCTGGTGCTTCATCGACCACTACGGACCGGCGGACGCCCGGATGGACGTCCCGCCCCATCCGCACACGGGATTACAGACGGTCAGCTGGTTGTTCGGTGGGGAAGTGGAGCATCGCGACAGCGCCGGGGTGCGAGCGGTCGTACGGCCCGGCGAGCTGAATTTGATGACCGCCGGCGCTGGCATCTGCCATTCCGAAGTGTCAACGCCGTCGGCGGGCGTGCTGCATGGCGCCCAGCTCTGGGTGGCGTTGCCGTCTTCCGACCGCGATGCCGACCGTGGCTTCGCCCACCACGCGCCCACGCCGGCCCGGCTGCGCGGGGCCGTCGCGCGCGTATTCCTCGGCGAGCTGGCCGAAACCCGTTCTCCGGTACCCACTTTCACGCCATTGCTGGGGGCTCAGCTCGACGTCGACCCGGGCGCTGAGCTCGACGTCGAGGTCGATGCGGCGTTCGAACACGGCGTGCTGTGCGATGCAGGGCCGATCGACGTGGAGGGGGCCACGCTCGGCGACGGGGACTTGGCGTATCGCGGTCCCGGTGCGCCTCGCTTGCATTTCCATAACGCGGGCGAGCGGCCCGCGCGGGTACTCCTGCTGGGCGGCGCGCCGTTTGATGAGCAGCTCGTGATGTGGTGGAACTTCGTCGGCCGCAGCCACGATGACATCGTCGAGTACCGCCGGTTATGGGAGGACAACGACGACCGCTTTGGTGCCGTCCACGGCTACCGCGGTGCCCTCGAGCGGCTGCCCGCCCCGGCGTTGCCCGCGGGCAGGCTGCGGCCCCGACCGAGTTTTCAACGAAAGGAAGAGACAGATGGCCACCGATAAGACCGGCGCCGAGGCGACCGTCACCGCTGAGAAGGACCGCTACGTCATCGCCGTCGACGACAAACGGGTCGGCTTGGCCGACTTCGCCGACCGGGACAACCAGCGGGTGTTCTACCACACCGAAATCGACCCCGCCTACGGCGGACGCGGCCTGGCCACCATCCTCGTGCAGGAGGCGCTCACCGCCACCCGCAACGAGGGCAAGCGCATCGTGCCGGTCTGCTCGATGATCGGCACGGTGCTGAAGAAACACCCCGAGTACGACGACATCACCGACCCCGTTACGCCCGACGTGCTCCGGTGGGTGAATTCGTAGAAGAGCCCGCCAACGAGATGGCTGCGCGACTTACTTTGCTAAGGCCGCGATGATGCGTTCGAGTTGCTCGATCGATTTGGCCATGAGGTGACTGAATATGGTCGCGTCGACGACTGACAAGATCGCACAGTCTTCATGCAGACAAATTTTGTATTCGGTGTCGACCTTTGAGACATCGACGTTGTGGTCAAAGCCTTGACGGGCGAGCATAGCGCCAAGCGGACCCGAGGCGAGGTCAGACCGCGCGGCGGTCGCCCAATTCCAAATGAGGTATTTCTCGGTCAGCGCAAAACTCGATAGTTTGGCGTCATCAACCTTTCGCTGGCCACGATCGTTAACCGTATCGATGGCCCACCATGTGCCATCGAAGCGGATGTGGACTGAATAGTCCTTGGTCATAAAAGCGACTACGCAGTCGTCACATTCTGTCGTGACGTACGGCATACCACCGCCCATCGCCGGCGCCCATTTGTACCAGTTGGCCACCAACCGAGAGAAGTCGTCCATCAATGTCACAAAAATCCCCACCGGATTAAAAGGAAGAGCCTTCCCGAGTTGGACACAGATTAGCTACGGGCGCGTTCACGTCGAATCACCATTGCGGCCCATTCACATTGCGTGCTCAGCGGCTCAGCCCAGTGGAACCCGCTGAACCTGGGCGATCTCCGCGCGGCCTGCGATAGCCGGGCCAGCCAATGCGCTGTGCACCGTGCACTGGCCACCACCGGTGCCCCCTCACTCGATCGCCGTCGCGAAAGCGATCTGACACTATGACGCGGTGACAGATCGCTGCGCGGGTTGCGGCTTCACCTACGATCTCACTGCGGCCACCGCTGCCGGGGACGACATCCGGGTTCGCGTGACAGAGATCAGTGAAGTGTTGCGCCGCAACACCATTGACGTGCGTGCGCGGCCGCGTCCCGACGTGTGGTCACCGCTGGAGTACGCGTGCCACGTGCGGGACGTGCTGCTGGTGCAGCGTGAACGGGTGCTGGCCGCCCGCCGCAGCAGCGGGGCGCGCTGCACTCCGATGGGCCGTGACGAGCGGGCCGACCACGAGGGGTACAACGAGCAAGAGCCGGAGGCCGTCGCCCGACAACTCACCGACGCGGCGAGCTTGTTTGGCAACGTTCTCGAGCGGCTCGCCGCGGAGGATTGGGACCGCACCGTCGTCTACAACTATCCCGAATCCGCGGAGAGGTCGCTGCGCTGGGTGGCCGTCCACACGGTGCATGACGTGCACCATCACCTGCACGACATTCGTCGCCAAGTCAGCGCCGCCGCCGACTCGTAAAACTGATCGCGCCCGCAGGCGCCCGTGGTGAATGATGACCGCATGGGCAAGCACATCGGGATCGTGTTGTTCGACCAAGCGGAAGAACTGGACGCCATCGGGCCCTGGGAGGTTCTTTCTGCCTGGACACGGGCCTTCCCGGACGACGGATACGCCGTCGGCTGCCTGTCCCGCGCGGGCGGGATGGTCACGTGCGCAAAAGGATTGGCGGTGCAGGCCCATCATTCGTTCGACGACGCGCCGCCGCTGGACGTGCTGATCTACCCCGGCGGCCAGGGCACCCGCCCGCAACTGCAGGACGAGGACCAATTGGAGTGGGTCCGCCGGCAACGCGCGACCGTCCCCCTGATGACGTCGGTGTGCACCGGCTCGCTGGTGTACGCGGCCGCGGGACTGCTTGCCTACCGGCCGGCCACCACGCACTGGGCCTCGCTGGACCGGCTGGCCGAGCTCGACCCCACGATCGAGGTGCGCCGCGACGAGCGCTTCGTCGACGACGGCGACACGATCACCGCCGCGGGGGTGTCGGCCGGCATCGACATGGCCTTGCATCTCGTCCGCCGGCTCGCCGGCGCCGAGCGCGCGCGGCAGGTGCGACGCTACATCCAATACGACCCGGCGCCGCCGGTCTGAGTTCGCCTGCTGACACGGGCACGGGCTACCCGAGTGGTGCGGGGTGTGGCGGGGGCCTCACGGGTCATCACCATCGTCGGGCAATGCCCGCAGCCACAACCCGCCGTCGGTCAGATCCGCCTCAATCCCTGACGGGTCGACCAATTCGAATTGTTCGCGCCCGTAGCGCACGTCGGTTCGCCACGCCGGGTTGAGCAACGGAGACGGAACGGTGAAGGTGGCGTCCACGGTGCGAATCATCGTGGTACCGCCGTCGCGAAGCCGCACGATCACCTGCAATGCCGACCGATGCGGCGGCGCAATCGGCACTTCACGGAGGGCGTGTGAAGCCTGGCCGCGGAAGAACCGGGCGCCGTAGAGATCGGTTTTCGTCACCACGCAGATCGACATGCCGTCGGCGCTGCGCGCCCAATACAGGATCCGCAGCCTCACTCGCGCCTCAATAGCCCTAGGGCGGCAACGCCCGATTCATCCACCACCACAGTTTGTCGAGGCAAAGGCCTCGCAGGTAGGTGTTTCACTTTGTCAGGATGGGATAGTGACGATGCTTCACGGAACATCGGCCACCGTCCTGACGGCCGTCGTGGTCTTGTTCATTGCCGTCAGCACGTTGCGGATCCTGCGGAGCCTGGTCCGAAGCGAACGCGCCCGCCGGGAGTACCGCCAAACGGTAATGGCCATGCGCTGGTGGATGATTCCGGCGGCGGTCGGCCAGCTCACTCTGGTCTTCGCTGCCTACCTCGGGCTCGTCCACTTTTTTCCGCTGCTCGGCTGGGGATGGTGGCGGATGCTGGGCAACGCCGGGAACGTCGGTCTCGCTCAGACGGGACAGACCGGATTGATCTGGAGAGTGATCGGATTTGCGGTGCCGATCCTCTTGGCCGCCGCGGTTCCGTGGATGGCGCACGCCGAAGAGTTGGCATTTCGCGCCGGCAGTGAACGGCAAGGGGTCCGTCGAAAAGTGCGGAGGCAGGCCGTTTTCGGGCTCACTCACATGTGGGCGGGAATTCCGATCGGCGCCTGCCTGGCGCTCACCATCAGCGGGATGTACTTCCTGCTGGTGTACCTACGTGCCGTGGCGACCCTGGGCCCCGAGCTGCAAGCCGCGCGCAACGTGCCGTCGTACGAACGTCTGCCCTCTCCATCGCTACCGGCCGGTGCGGAGGAAGATCCGGAAACGTTGGCCGCCCTGCATACCGAACGGGCACGCGTGCGGCAGGAAAACGACGAGCGGCGCAAGGCATGGGCGGACAAACTCGAGGAGCAGATCTCAGCCAGTTACGACCGGGTCGATCAGGTGAGACGGCGTGCCGTCGCCAAGTCGGCCGCCGCGCACGCGGTAAGCAACTGGTTGCTGATCGTCCTGCTCGTGGCCTTCCTCGCCTGGCGAGAGCTGGCGACCTAGCACGAGCGGCGAAGCCGATCCGCACAAACACGAAAGGTCACGAACCCTTTCGAGTTCGTGACCTTTCGTGCGTGCGGTTCCCAGAACCGCTCACTGTGGGCGAAGGGGGACTTGAACCCCCACGTCCCGAAGGACACTGGCACCTGAAGCCAGCGCGTCTGCCATTCCGCCACTCGCCCGGAAAAACAACCGATGGACCATACCACTCTAGAGGCCGCATTCCCCAACCGTGCTGTCGGGGCCCGACAGCCGCCAACCGGCATTTCACTGCGCCCGAGCGGTTCTCGATATTTCCAGGCCGCCGCCCTGCGCTGGGCCGATACCATGGGCGGGGTGATGCGTGTTTGCCCTCGGCCGGCGATTGGCGGCCACAAGTGCGGGCGAGCGGCTTCGCATGGGTAGCCAACGCGGACTGGCGGCACGGATCGAACGTCGGCTCGAGGCGACCGTCGACAACGCGTTCGCCCGCGTGTTCGGGGGATCGGTGGTCCCGCAGGAGATCGAGGGCCTGCTGCGCCGCGAGGCGCGCGATGGCGTGCGAAGGTTGCGGGAAAATCTCCTTTTGGCCCCCAACGAATACATCATTACCCTCGGTATGCACGACTTTGAGAAGGTGGGCGCCGACCCTGATCTCACGTCGGGTGCTTTCGCGAGGTACGTGGCTGACTTTATCTCTGAACGGGGGTGGCAAACGTATGGTGATGTGGTCGTCCGGTTCGAGCGGTCACCGGACCTGCGTACCGGCCAGTACCACGCCCGTGGTGCTGTCAACCCTGATGTCGAACCCCGCCCGACGGTCGATGAGCCCGTCCGGCCACAATTACATAACGCGTTCGGCGCAGAACGAGGAGCACCAATGACTGACAACTCGAGCTACCGGCCTCCCGGACCCGGCCGGCCCGGCGACGAGTACTACGACGACCGCTACGGGCGTCCGCAGGACGACGCGCGCGGTGGCCAGGACCCGCACGGGGCGCCCGACCCCCGCGGGGGATACCCGCAGCAAGAGCACGGTGGCTACCCGCCGCAGCAGGGTTACCCGCCGCCGCGCCACCCCGAGCAGGGTCAGGGCGGCTACCCCGAGCACGGCGGCTACCAAGGCGGCTACCCCGAGCAGGGCCAAGGCGGCTACTCCGAGCAGCAGCGCGGCTACCAGGGCGGCTACCCCGAGCAGGGCCAAGGCGGCTACCCGGAGCAGGGCGGCGGCTACCCCGAGCAACGCGGCTACCCAGACCAGCGCGGCGGCTATGGCGAGCAGGGCCAGGGCGGCTACCCGCAGTCCTACGAGCAGCGTCCGCCCGCGGCGGCCGGCTACGGCGCTCCGCAGGGCGGCCCTCAGGGCTATGACCAGGGCTACCGGCCGGGCGGCGGGTACAACGCCCCGCAGGGCGGGCAGGCCGGCGGCGCGCCGCAGAGCTTTGGCGGCGGCTACGGCGATTACGGTCGCGGGCCGACCCGGCAGGACGAGACCGGCTACGCCCCGCAGGAGCAGCGGCCCAGCTATCCCGAGCAGGGCGCCGGCTACGACCAGGGCTATCAGCAGGGCGGTGGGTACGGCCGGCAGGACTACCAATCCGGCGAGTACACCCAGTACGCCGAGCATGTCCAGGCCGGCGGGTACGCGCCGCAGGGCGGGGGATATCCCGACGCCGGCAGCCGCGAGTACGACTACGGCCAGCAGCCCGAGTATGGCCAGGCTGAGTACGGCCAGCCCGCCGACTACGGCCAGGCCGCCGAGTACGGGCAGCCCGCCGATTACGGTCAGGCGGCTGACTACGGCCAGGCCGGCGGTTACGGCGGCTACGGCCAGGGCGGGTACGGCGCCGCGGGTACCTCGGTCACGCTGCAGCTCGACGACGGCAGCGGCCGCACCTACCAGCTGCGCGAGGGCTCCAACATCGTGGGTCGCGGCCAGGACGCCCAGTTCCGGTTGCCCGACACCGGGGTTTCCCGTCGCCATCTGGAGATCCGGTGGGACGGGCAGGTGGCGCTGTTGTCGGACCTGAATTCGACCAACGGCACCACCGTGAACAACGCACCGGTGCAGGAGTGGCAGCTGGCCGATGGGGACGTGATCCGGCTGGGTCACTCGGAGATCATCGTCCGCATCCACTAAATCGGCTGGGCTCCACGCTGCCGTGCTTCGCCCCGTGTCGACCGCCGTCCAAGTATCGTGACGTTGCTGATGTGCTCGGTGTCACGGGCCTCAGGGATGCAACGCTAGGACGGAAAGGACGCCGGATGCAGGGACTCGTGCTGCAGCTGACGCGTGCCGGATTTTTAATGTTGCTATGGGTATTCATCTGGTCCGTCCTGCGCATCCTGCGGACCGATATCTATGCACCCACCGGCGCCGTCATGGTGCGCCGCGGGTTGGCGTTGCGCAGCACGTTGCTGCCGTCGCGCCAACGCCGGCACGCCCCCCGGTATCTGGTGGTGACCGAAGGATCGCTGGCCGGTGCCCGCATCACTCTCAGCGGGCAGCCGGTGCTGATCGGAAGAGCTGACGACTCGACCCTGGTTCTCACCGACGACTACGCCTCCACCCGGCACGCCCGGTTGTCGCAGCGCGGCTCGGAGTGGTACGTCGAAGACCTAGGATCGACCAACGGCACTTACCTTGACAGGGCAAAGGTGACGACTGCGGTAAGAGTTCCCATGGGAACGCCGATACGAATCGGCAAGACGGCGATCGAGTTGCGCCCGTGAGCCACACCAACGACGAGGATGCCGGCGTAGCCGGGGCCGCAGGGGCACGACCCCACACGGTGTCACCCCTGCCCGTTCGCGGCGGAGCGTGGCGCCCGTGAGCCTGGTTCTGCGCTATGCCGCCCGCAGCGATCGCGGCCTGGTACGCGCCAACAACGAGGACTCGGTCTACGCCGGTGCACGCCTTCTGGCCCTGGCCGACGGCATGGGCGGTCACGCCGCCGGCGAGGTGGCCTCCCAGTTGGTCATCGCGGCGCTCGCCCACCTCGACGACGACGAACCGGGCGGTGACCTGCTCGCGAAGCTCGACAATGCCGTGCGGTCGGGCAACTCGGCGATCGCCGCCCAGGTGGAGGCCGAACCCGAACTGGAAGGCATGGGCACCACGCTCACCGCGATCCTGTTCGCGGGTGACCGCATCGGGTTGGTGCACATCGGCGACTCGCGCGGCTACCTGCTGCGCGACGGCGAGCTGACGCAGATCACCAAGGACGACACCTTCGTGCAGACCTTGGTCGACGAGGGCCGCATTACCCGCGAGGAGGCCCACAGCCACCCCCAGCGGTCGCTGATCATGCGGGCGCTCACCGGCCACGAGGTCGAGCCGACGCTGACCATGCGGGAAGCCCGCGCCGGTGACCGCTACCTGCTGTGTTCCGACGGCCTGTCCGACCCGGTGAGCGACGAGACGATCCTCGAGGCGTTGCAGATCCCCGACGTGGCGGAGGCCGCGTACCGCCTGATCGAGCTGGCGCTGCGCGGCGGTGGCCCGGACAACGTCACCGTGGTCGTCGCCGACGTCGTCGACTACGACTACGGCCAGACCCAGCCGATCCTGGCCGGCGCGGTGTCGGGCGACGAAGACCAGATGACGCTGCCCAACACCTCGGCCGGTCGCGCCTCGGCCATCCGCAACCGCGCGGAGCCCGTCAAACGTGTTGCGCCGCAACCGGAACCGCCGAGCCGACCGCGATGGTCGCGGCAGCGGATGATCCTCGCCGTGGCCCTGGCCGTCGCGCTGGTGTGCATGGGCCTGGCCATCGGGTGGTGGGTCATCCAGCGCAACTATTACGTCGCCGAATACAACGGCCGGGTCGCCGTGGTGCGAGGCATCCAGGGGACGTTGCTGGGCCTGCCGTTGCAGCAGCCCTACCTGGCGGGCTGCCTCAACGCCCGCAACGAGCTGTCGCTGATCAGCTACGACCAGTCCGGGGGGCACTCCAGCTGCCAGCTGATGACGCTGAAAGATCTGCGCCGGCCCGGGCAGGTGCAGCTGCAGACCGGCCTGCCCGGGGGCAGCCTGGACCAGGCCGAATCGCAGCTGCGCCAACTGCTGGCCGAATACCTGTTGCCGATCTGCCCGCCGCCCCGGGCGACGTCGCCACCCGGCCCGGCCGTTGTATTCGGCGACGTAATAGTTGCGCTGGATGACCCACCACCCGATGGCCAGGCCCATGCACACCAGCGCGACGGCCAGGGCCACGGCGAGGATCATCCGCTGCCGCGACCATCGCGGTCGGCTCGGCGGTTCCGGTTGCGGCGCAAC
>NZ_LZKC01000189.1:0-11731 GCF_001672685.1 Mycobacterium sp. E2462 | reverse complement strand
CGCCGAGGCCCTGGTGGACCTGGGCGCGGTCGCGCACAACGTGCGGGTGTTGCGTGAGCACGCCGGCGGCGCGCAGGTCATGGCCGTCGTGAAGGCCGACGGTTACGGGCACGGCGCGGGGCCGGTGGCTCGCGCGGCGCTGGCCGCGGGCGCGGCGGAGCTCGGGGTCGCCACCATCGACGAGGCGCTTGCCCTGCGCGCCGACGGCATCACCGCGCCGGTGCTCGCCTGGCTGCACGCGCCGGGCGTCGACTTCGGACCGGCGCTGCGGGCCGGCGTCCAGATCGCGGTGTCCTCGGAGCGCCAGCTCGACGAGGTGCTCGACGCGGCGCGCCGGACGGGTCGCCCCGCGACGCTGTCGGTCAAGGTCGACACCGGGCTGAACCGCAACGGGGTGCCGCCGGACCGGTATCCGTCGATGCTGACCGCGCTGCGGCGAGCGGTCGCCGACGAGGCGGTGACGCTGCGCGGGTTGATGTCGCACATGGTGTACGCCGACCAGCCGGAGAATCCCGTCAATGACCTTCAGGGGCAACGCTTTACCGCGATGCTGGCCCAGGCGCGCGAGCGCGGGCTGCGCTTCGAGGTGGCGCACTTGGCCAACTCCTCGGCGACGATGTCGCGACCGGACCTGGCGTTCGACCTGGTGCGGCCCGGCATCGCCGTGTACGGCCTGAGCCCGGTGCCCCAGCTCGGTGACCTGGGCTTGCGGCCCGCCATGACGGTGAAATGCCCGGTGGCGCTGGTCAAGTCGATCCGCGCCGGCGAATCCGTGTCCTACGGCCACACCTGGACCGCGGACCGCGACACCACGCTGGCGCTGCTGCCCGTCGGCTACGCCGACGGCGTCTTCCGCGCGTTGGGTGGCCGGCTGCAGGTGCTGATCAACGGCCGGCGCCGGCCCGGCGTCGGCCGGATCTGCATGGACCAGTTCGTCGTCGACCTAGGCCCGGGCCCCGTCGACGTGACCGAGGGCGACGAGGCGATCCTGTTCGGCCCGGGCGGTGACGGCGAAGCCACCGCGCAGGACTGGGCGGACCTGCTCGGCACCATCCACTACGAGGTGGTGACCAGCCCGCGCGGCCGGATCACCAAGACCTACCGCGAGGCGCGCACCGTTGAGTCCTGACGAACCCCGCCGGCGCCGCAAGGGCAGAGCCTGGCTTGCCGGCGGCGCGGGAGTCACCGCCGTCGCTACCATCGTCGGCGCCTCGGCCCGCCGCTCCATGCTGCAGCGCGCCAGCCGGATCGAAGACCCCTACGCATACGAGGATTTCGACGTCCTCGACGACGACCGCAGCTACGTCGTGACCACGCCCGACGGCGTGCCGCTGGCCGTGCGCGAGGCCGGGCCGCCGGACGCCCCGCTGACCCTGGTGTTCGTCCACGGGTTCTGTCTGCGCATGGGCGCCTTTCACTTTCAGCGAACCCGGTTGCCCGAGCAGCTGGGTCCTGGCGTGCGGATGGTGTTCTACGACCAGCGCGGGCATGGGAGTTCCGGGGAGGCCGCGCCGGAGACCTACACGCTGACCCAGCTCGGCCAGGACCTGCAGACCGTGCTGAAGGTCGCCGCGCCGCGCGGGGTGGTCATCCTCGTCGGCCACTCCATGGGCGGCATGACGGTGTTGTCGCACGCCCGCCAGTTTCCCGACGACTACGGGCGTCGCATCGTCGGCGCGGCGCTGATTTCCTCGGCCGCCGAGGGGGTTTCGCGTTCCCCGCTGGGGTAAATCCTGAAAAACCCGGCGCTGGAAGCGGTGCGGTTCACCGCCCGCTCGGCGCCCAAACTGATGCACCGCGGCCGCACCGTGTCGCGCTCGTTGATCGGCCCGATCCTGCGCGCCGCGTCCTACAGCGATCTGCAGGTCAGCCGCAGCCTGGACGCGTTCTCGCAGCGGATGATGAACGGCACCCCGATCCCGACCATGGTCGGTTTCCTCGACGCGCTGGAGCATCACGACGAGACCGCCGGGTTGTGGACGTTGCTGCGGGTTCCGACGCTGATCGCCTGCGGCGACCACGACCTGCTCACCCCGGACGAATACTCCCGCAAGATGGCCGAGTGCCTGCCGCTGTCCGAGTTGGTCATCGTCTCCGGCGCGAGCCACCTGGCGCTGCTCGACAAGCCCGAGGCCATCAACGACGGGCTGGTCCGGCTGGTCCGGCGGGCCACGCCGGGCTGGGCGGTGCGCGCGCTGCGCCGGATGCGGGAAAGGTTGTGGCACAGTGGTTGACGCGTCGCCGCGGCCCGGCGGCACCGCCACGCTGGAGACCGTCGCCGACACCCTGGCGCTGGGTGCTCGGCTGGGTGCGCAGTTGCGGGCGGGCGACGTGGTGGTGCTCTCCGGGCCGCTGGGAGCGGGAAAGACCGTGCTGGCCAAGGGAATTGCCGAGGCGATGGATGTCGACGGGCCGGTCACGTCGCCGTCCTACGTGCTGGCGCGGGTGCATCCGGCACGCCGCCCCGGCGCGCCGGAGCTGATCCACGTCGACATGTACCGGCTGCTCGACCACGGCACCGACCTGCTGGGCGAGCTGGACTCGCTGGACCTCGACAGCGACCTGCAGGACGCGGTCGTCGTGGTGGAGTGGGGCGAGGGCCTCGCCGAGCGTCTCGCCGAGCGCCACCTCGACGTGCGCCTGGAGCGGGTCAGCCATTCCGACGTGCGGATCGCGACCTGGGAATGGAACCGCTCGTGACCGTGATTCTCGCGCTGGACACGTCGACGCCCGCGGTGACGGCCGGCGTGCTGCGCCGCGACGGCTCGGTGTGCACCGTGCTGGCCGAGCGGATCATCGTCGACCCCCGGGCGCACGCCGAGCGGCTCACCCCGAATGCGCTGGCCGCGCTCGCCGACGCCGGGCTCTCGATGCGCGAGGTCGACGCCGTCGTGGTCGGCTGCGGCCCGGGGCCGTTCACCGGCCTGCGGGCCGGCATGGCCACCGCGGCCGCCTACGGGCACGCGCTGGGTGTCGGCGTACACGGCGTCTGCAGCCTGGACGCCATCGGGGTGCTCACCACCGGCGAGGCGCTGGTGGTGACCGACGCGCGGCGCCGCGAGGTCTACTGGGCCCGCTACCGCGACGGCGTCCGCACCGACGGCCCCGCCGTCGCCGCGCCCGCCGACGTCGATCCCGGCCCGGCGCGCAGCGTGGCCGGGTCGCCCGACCACGCCGCGCTGTTCGGCCTGCCGGTGTGCGGGCCCGTCGCGCCGACGCCGGCCGGCCTGGCCGCGGCGGTCACCGACTGGGACCACCCGGCGCCGCTGGTCGCGCTGTATCTGCGCCGCCCGGACGCCAAACCCCTCGCGGAGCGCCGATGACCGCCTGCGAACCGGCCACGTTCGGCCCCTTGACGCCCGCCGACGCGCGGCGCTGCGCGGAGCTCGAACGGCAGCTCTTCGAGGGCGACGACCCGTGGCCCGCGGCGGCCTTCGATCGCGAATTGGCGAGCCGGCACAACCATTACGTGGGCGCGCGCGTCGGCGCCACGCTCGTCGGATATGCCGGGATCTCGAGGCTGGGCCGCACCCCGCCCTTCGAATACGAGGTGCACACCATCGGCGTCGACCCGGCCTATCAGGGGCGGGGGATCGGGCGCCGCCTGCTCGAGGAGCTGCTGGCGTTCGCCGACGGCGGCGTCGTCTACCTCGAGGTGCGCACCGACAACGAGGCCGCCATCGCGCTGTATCGCAGCACCGGCTTCGAGCAGGTCGGCCTGCGGCGACGCTACTACCGGGTCAGCGGCGCCGACGCTTACACCATGCGCAGGGGAGCCGCCCAGTGACCACCATCCTCGCCATCGAAACCTCTTGCGACGAAACGGGAGTCGGGATCGCGCGGCTGGGCAGAGACGGCGCCGTGGAGTTGCTGGCCGACGAGGTGGCATCCAGCGTCGACGAGCACGTCCGGTTCGGCGGCGTGGTCCCGGAGATCGCGTCGCGGGCGCACCTGGAGGCGCTGGGCCCCGCCATGCGGCGCGCGCTGGACACCGCCGGGCTGGCCCGGCCCGACGTCGTCGCCGCCACGATCGGACCCGGCCTGGCCGGTGCGCTGCTCGTCGGGGTGGCCGCGGCCAAGGCGTACGCGGCGGCCTGGGGAGTGCCCTTCTACGCCGTCAACCACCTGGGCGGCCATCTGGCGGCCGACGTCTACGCGCACGGCCCCCTGCCCGATTGCGTGGCGCTGCTGGTGTCGGGCGGGCACACCCACCTGCTGCATGTGCGGTCGCTGGGCGAACCGATCGTCGAGCTGGGCAGCACCGTCGACGACGCCGCAGGCGAGGCCTACGACAAGGTGGCGCGCCTGCTGGGGCTGGGCTACCCCGGCGGCAAGGTCCTCGACGACCTGGCCCGCACCTGCGGCCGGGAGGCCGCCGAGATCCCGACGTTCCCGCGCGGCATGACCGGACCGGCCGACGACCCGTACGCGTTCAGCTTCTCCGGCCTCAAGACGGCGGTCGCGCGGTATGTGGAAAGCCACCCGGGCGCCGCGACCGCCGACATCGCCGCGGGCTTCCAGGAGGCCGTCGCCGACGTGCTGACCCGCAAGGCCGTGCGCGCGGTCACCGCGCTGGGCGTGGGGACCCTGCTGATCGCCGGCGGGGTGGCCGCCAATTCGCGGGTGCGTGAGTTGGCCCAGCAGCGCTGCGCCGACGCGGGCCTGGCACTGCGCATCCCGCCGCCGCGGCTGTGCACCGACAACGGCGCGATGATCGCGTCGTTCGCCGCGCACCTGGTGGCCGCGGGGGCGGCGCCGTCGCCGTTGGACGCGGCCAGCGACCCCGGCCTACCGGTGGTGAAGGCGCAGGTCAGCTGAGCCGGGGATGCCGCGGGGCGGGTGGTCGACGACCCTGGCGGCACCCGGGCCGCGCGCCGGCGGTGTGCGCTCACAGCGGAAGCGCGGGGCCGCCCTTGAGTGCTTAGCACTCGCGTGTATAGAGTGCTAGGTGGCAATCGGCCACGCCCTGTGTCGGCACCCGCGACGACGGCGCTCGGGCACGGACGGCTGCCGAATCCCTTGATAATTCCGGGGCGACCGTCCCCGGACCCGAACTAGCTAGTGGAGGGCTCCAATCGTGGCGAAGGTGAACATCAAGCCACTCGAGGACAAGATTCTCGTGCAGGCCAACGAGGCCGAGACCACGACCGCGTCCGGTCTGGTCATTCCTGACACCGCCAAGGAGAAGCCGCAAGAAGGCACCGTCGTCGCAGTCGGCCCGGGCCGGTGGGACGAGGACGGTGCGAAGCGGATTCCGCTGGACGTCTCGGAAGGCGACACCGTCATCTACAGCAAGTACGGCGGCACCGAGATCAAGTACAACGGCGAGGAGTACCTGATCCTGTCGGCCCGCGACGTGCTGGCCGTCGTCTCCAAGTAAGTACCGTGTCCCGCCCCGGCGATCCCCGCGCGATGCGCGCGGGCGATTTCCGGGGCGGTATGCGTTTGATCAAGGAGCCTCATGAGCAAGATCATTGAGTACGACGAAACCGCCCGCCGCGGCATCGAGGCGGGCGTCAACGCGCTCGCCGACGCGGTCCGGGTAACGCTCGGGCCACGCGGCCGGCACGTGGTGCTGGCCAAGGCGTTCGGCGGTCCGACCGTCACCAACGACGGCGTCACCGTCGCCCGCGAGATCGAGCTGGATGATCCGTTCGAGAACCTGGGCGCCCAGCTGGTGAAGTCCGTGGCCACCAAGACCAACGACATCGCCGGTGATGGCACCACCACCGCGACGGTCCTGGCGCAGGCGCTGGTGAAGGCGGGCCTGCGGCTCGTCGCGGCCGGTGCTAACCCGATCGAACTGGGCGTGGGCATCAGCAAGTCGGCCGACGCGGTCTCCGAGGCGCTGCTGGCCTCGGCCACCCCGGTGTCCGGCAAGGACGCCATCGGGCAGGTCGCGACGGTGTCCTCGCGCGACGCGCACCTCGGGGAGCTGGTCGGGGAGGCCATGACCAAGGTCGGCGCCGACGGCGTGGTCAGCATCGAGGAGTCCTCGACGCTGAACACCGAGCTGGAGTTCACCGAGGGCGTCGGCTTCGACAAGGGTTTCCTGTCGGCGTATTTCGTCACCGACTTCGACTCCCAGGAAGCCGTGCTAGACGACCCGGTCATCCTGCTGCACCAGGACAAGATCAGCTCGCTGCCCGATCTGCTGCCGATGTTGGAGAAGGTGGCCGAGTCGGGCAAGCCGCTGCTGATCATCGCCGAGGACGTCGAGGGCGAGGCGCTGGCCACGCTGGTCGTCAACTCGATCCGCAAGACGCTGCGGGCCGTCGCCGTCAAGGCGCCGTTCTTCGGTGACCGCCGCAAGGCCTTCCTCGAGGACCTGGCGATCGTCACCGGCGGCCAGGTCATCAACCCCGACGCCGGGCTGCTGCTGCGCGAGGTCGGTACCGACGTGCTGGGTTCGGCCCGGCGCGTGGTGGTCACCAAGGACGACACCGTGATCGTCGACGGCGGCGGCGCCAAGGACGCGGTCGACAACCGGATCAAGCAGCTGCGGGCCGAGATCGAGAAGACCGACTCGGATTGGGACCGCGAGAAGCTGCAGGAGCGGCTGGCCAAGCTGGCCGGCGGCGTGGCCGTCATCAAGGTGGGGGCCGCCACCGAGACCGCCCTCAAGGAGCGCAAGGAAAGCGTCGAGGACGCCGTGGCGGCGGCCAAGGCCGCCGTCGAGGAGGGCATCGTCGCCGGCGGTGGATCGGCGTTGCTGCAGGCCCGCAAGGCGCTGCAGGAGCTGCGCGGGTCGCTCTCCGGGGACCAGGCCCTGGGCGTCGGCGTGTTCGCCGAGGCGCTGGGCGCGCCGCTGTACTGGATCGCCACCAACGCCGGGCTCGACGGCGCGGTCGCGGTCCACAAGGTCGAGGAGCTGCCCACCGGGCACGGCCTGAACGCCGACAAGCTCAGCTACGGCGACCTGATCGCCGACGGCGTCATCGACCCGGTAAAGGTCACCCGCTCGGCGGTGCTCAACGCCGCCTCGGTGGCGCGGATGGTCCTCACCACCGAGACCGCGGTGGTCGACAAGCCGGCCGAGGAGGCCGACGACCACGGCCACGGCCACGGTCATCACCACCACTGAGTGAGCTCTACGAAACACCCCCGGTCCCTTGCGGATCGGGGGTGTTTCGTCGGG
Source organism: Mycobacterium sp. E2462 (assembly GCF_001672685.1). Lineage (NCBI taxonomy): Bacteria > Bacillati > Actinomycetota > Actinomycetes > Mycobacteriales > Mycobacteriaceae > Mycobacterium > Mycobacterium sp. E2462. The sequence goes on along the minus strand of NZ_LZKC01000189.1, from coordinate 4,593 downwards.
TCGGGAGCGGCGTCACCGCAGCGACGTCGCGATGTGCACCTCCGAGGTGAGGGTCTGGTGGACGGGGCACCGGTCGGCCATGTGCAAGAGGCGAGCCCGCGCCTCGTCGTCGAGGTCCCCGACCAGTTCGATCTCACGCTCGATGTGGTCCACCCACCCGTTGCGGGTCTCGCAGTCGGCGCAGTCCTTGGCGTGAATCCTGCTGTGCCGCAAGCTGACCCGCACCTGCTGCAGGGGCCAGCCCTTGCGGGCGGCGTACATCCGCAACGTCATCGAGGTGCACGACCCCAACGCGGCCAGCAGCAGGTCGTAGGGCGTCGGCCCGGCGTCGTCACCGATCGGCCGGGGCTCGTCGGCCACCAGCCGGTGGCGCCCCGCGGTGATGTGCTGCGTGTAGGTGCCGGTGCCGGCCTCGGTGACCACCACCGTGCCCTCGACCGGACCGGCCTCGCTCGTCGTCATGCCCTCTCCTCCGTCGACCCTCAGCCCCTCAGCCCCTCAGCCCCCCAGCCCGGCGGCCGCGGCGAGCGCCCGCAGCTCGCGGGGGATGTCCGAGCCGGCGGGCTGGTAGACGACCTCGGTGACGCCGAGCGCGGCGTACTCCGCTATCTTCGCGCCGACCTGCGCGGCGGTGCCGATCAGCCCCATCGAACTGGCGAAGGGGATCAGGTCGGCCACGTGCGCCTCGTCGCTCGGGTTGGCCCGCACCAGGTGACCGACGTGGGTGGCCAGGTGCCGCTCGTCGGCCGGGTGGGCTTCGACGGCGTCCCGCCAGCCCCGCCCGCCCGGCAGCGCGTCGACGGCCGCGGCCCCGCCACGCTCGTACATCGCGTGGTAGAGCACCGCCGCCCCCGGCGCGATGGCGTCGGCGGCGCGCGGCGACGCCACGTCCTCGCCCTCGTCGAGGACAGAGCCGAAACACAGCAACGCCCGCCAGTCGGCGATCTCGGCGGCGCCGGGCTGCGGGACGGCGGCGGAGAAGACGCCGTCACCCAGCTCGGCCGCCACGGCCAGGCCCTTCGGCCCGTCGGCGCCGATCAGGATCGGCACGTCGATGGGTCGCGACGCCCCGAAACCGGGCAGCTGTAGCATCCGGATCTTGCTGCCCTCCCAGTGCGCCGTCTCCCCGGCTAGCAGGGCCTTGAGGCAGCGCACGTACTCGGCCACGTCGCGCCACGGCATTGCCCGCCGGCCCAGCGCCATGCGCCCGGTGAAGCCCGAACCGATCGCCACCACGACCCGCCCGGGCGCGAGGCGCGCCAGCTCGGCGATCGCGGCGGCGTTCACCATGGGGTGGCGCAGGCTGGGCACCAGCACGCCCGGCCCGATGGCGATGCGCGAGGTGCGCTGCGCGCACCGGGTCAACACCATCCAGACGTCCGGGTACAGCGCCGGGGAGTCGTAGAGCCACGCGCGCCGGTAGTTCAGCGATTCGGCCAACTCGACGTGGCCAGGGGTGTCGGCTGACGGCGCGAACGCGCACGAGATGTCCATGGTCGCACTCTAGGAGTGCGGACCGTGAAGAGATGCCGCCCGGGCGCAGGAAACCCGCGCCCGGGCGCCGTCTTGTCAGGCGGTGCGGCGGATGCCGCGGCTGCGGCCGATGTCGCCCTTGAGAAGCAGTTCGCGCTCGGATTCCGACAGGCCGCCCCACACGCCGTACGGTTCACCGACCTCCAGTGCGTGCGATCGGCACTCCTGGATTACCGGGCAGCGCCGGCACATTTCTTTGGCGCGCTGTTCGCGTTGCATCCGGGCCCGGCCGCGCTCGCCGTCCGGGTGAAAGAACATCGACGAGTCGACGCCGCGGCACAAACCCTGCAGTTGCCAATTCCAGATGTCGGCGTTAGGGCCTGGTAGTTGCTCCGGCTGTGGCATTAGTTCGTCCCTCTCTGCACGGCACGCTCAAGTGAGGTCAGGTCTGCAAAAGCGATAGTGTGCAACTGAATTGAAGCGGAGTCACCGATGACCACCCGTCATGCCTAGACGTTAGGGGCGACGGCGAATTTCCGTCAATAGCCACTTAGCCCGGCAAATTATGTTCATGGCGGAGCAAATTTAACTCTGAGTTCATCTTGATCCCAATTGTGAAACGATGGCCGTGCTACCAGGCACTTGGCCGAACCGTGATTTCCCAGCTCAGCGCGGAAGGAAGGACCATGAGGATTTTTTCCATAGGCTATGGTGATTAACAGGTCGGTAACAAGAAGACCACGAACTGTTTACTACATCATTGTGATTGAAACGCGTCACACTTTTCGCAGCGACCCGCGATTGGCCGCCGCCGCCTTCGGTGATCGGCCGGGGGACTGGCCGCTACCGGCGGCCGCGACGCCCGCTGAGCTGTGGTTACGGGCGGTCGCGGCCGGCGGGCAAGGGCGCTACGGCAGCGCCTACCACGACCTGGCCGCGCTGCCGCGTGCCGCGGGCCGGGGCGCGCTCGCCTCGCTCGCGCACAGCACCCTGGGTTCCTTTCTGCGCCAACAGGGTTGGCACACCCTGGCGCGGGGCTGGGACGGGCGCGCGCTGGCGCTGGCCGGCACCGACCCGGCGGCCCGCGCCACCTGGCTCTTGACGCGGTGCCGCGCCGACGGGACGGCCATGTTCGCGGCCAGCCGCACCGCGGGCGACGCCGAGCGCGCCCGCCCCGTCGCCGACGCGGCCTTGCGGGCCGCCGAGACGCTGGGCCTTACCCCGTTGCGATGGGCGTTGGCGTGCTTGCTGATCGATCTCGGAAGCGTCACGTTTTCGGCACGGGAATTGCACGAAATTCGCGATATCTGCGCAGGCCAGGTGCGGCGCGCCGGTGGGACGTGGCGTTCCGCTTGAAACGGCCTTGCGCCCGTTATTGTCAGTGCGTTAGTTAGCCCCGTTAGCCCGCGAAGTGTCCGGTTCGTAACGTTGGAGAGACCGCCGTCGATGACAATTCCAGGGGAACGTCTCGACGCCGTGGTCGCCGAGGCCGTGGCGGGAGACCGCAACGCCCTGCGTGAGGTGCTGGAGACCATCCGCCCGATCGTCGTGCGCTACTGCCGGGCCCGGGTCGGGACGGTCGAGCGGGGTGGGATGACGGCCGACGACGTGGCACAGGAGGTGTGCTTGGCGACCATCACGGCGCTGCCCCGCTACCGGGACCGCGGCCGCCCCTTCCTCGCCTTCCTGTACGGCATCGCGGCGCACAAGGTGGCCGACGCGCACCGCGCGGCGGGCCGCGACCTCGCCTACCCGGCGGAGTCGCTGCCCGAGCGGTGGTCGTCGGACGCCGGCCCCGAGCAGCGCGCCATCGAGGCCGATTCGGTGAGCCGGATGAGCGAACTGCTCGAGATCCTGCCCGCCAAACAGCGGGAGATCCTGATCCTGCGGGTGGTCGTCGGCCTGTCGGCCGAGGAGACCGCCGCCGCCGTCGGCAGCACCACCGGCGCGGTCCGGGTGGCCCAGCACCGGGCGCTGTCACGCCTCAAATCCGAGATCATCGCGGCAGGTGACTGTGCCTGAATCACTGGACGAATTCGCCCGTACCGACCTGCTTCTCGACGCGCTCGCGCAGCGCCGACCGGTCGACGTCGAGGACCCCGAGGTCGACGCGCTGTCGGCGCTGATGGAGGACTGGCGCGACAACCTGCGGTGGCCCCCGGCCAGCGCCTTGGTGTCACCGGAGGAGGCCGTCAACGCGCTGCGCGACGGTCTGGCCGAGCGGCGCCGGTCCCGGCGCGGCCTGGCAGCCATCGGGTCGGTCGCGGCGGCGCTGCTGGTGCTGAGCGGGTTCGGGGCCATGGTGGTCGAGGCCCGCCCGGGCGACGCCCTCTACGGGCTGCACGCCATGTTCTTCGACCAGCAGCTGGTCAACCAGAAGCAGATCATGGTGTCGGCCAAGGCCGACTTGGCGCGGGTGCAGGAACTCATCGACCGCGGCCAGTGGAACCAGGCCCAGAATCAGCTGGGCGAGGTCAGCAGCATGGTGCAGTCGATCGACGACAAGGCCGTCAAGGACGACCTGTCGGCTCAGGTCACGTTGCTCAACGCCAAGATCGAGGCACGCAACCCCAACGCGACGCTGCCGCCCCCGGCGGCCTCGACCACGCCGTCCTGGTCGCAGACCCCGGCGCCGTCATGGTCGTCGGCGCCGTCGTGGTCCTCGGCCCCCGCCAGCGCGCCGCCGCCCACGTCGACCCCGTCACCGAGTCAGTCCTGGAGCAAGCACCACCACCACGGCCAGCCGCCGCCGTCGGCCACGCCGGGCGGCACCGGCTAATTTCAGCGCTCAGCGAACCGCGTCAGTGGCGGCGGTGGAAGCCGTCGGCGTCGGAGGTCGCCTCGTTCAGCGACGCGTCCGCGTAGCCGCGGCAGTAGTCCCACGTGACGTAGGCGTCCGGCTCCGGGTCGTAGGCCGGCTCGTGCGGGCGGACCGTGCCGTCGATCAGCAGCTGCAACAGGTTGGCGCGCAGCATGTCCCAGTCGTGATAGTGGTCCTGCTGACATTCGTCGCAGCACACCACCAGCCCGCGAATTCCCCGGTGCGCCAACAACGCTTCGTAGACCGCCAGGTCCGCGAGGTCGGCCTCGACCGCCATCCGCTCCTGCTGATCCAGGGGC
>NZ_LZKC01000188.1:0-650 GCF_001672685.1 Mycobacterium sp. E2462 | reverse complement strand
CAGCGCCGTGCCGAAGACGGCCAGGTTCAGGACCGGCAGGTCCTGCAGCTGAATGCGATCCTCCGGGGGCAACGCGTAGCGCAGGAAGCCCAGGACGAACAGGGCGCCGATGATGTCGGCCTGCAGCATGCTCAGGGAAAACAGCGGCCACGGGGTGCGCACCACCCACCGGACGAATCCGCTGATTCGTCCGGGCAATGTCGCCGCTGTTGTCACCAACCCACCGTATCGGTCGGGGGCGACCTGTTGGAAACTTACAAGCGTCTCGGCACGTCGACCGCAGGGCCCTGACGCGGGCAAATGTAACGGAATGGTCGCGGTATGGTGGCCGATCGGTATCCGTCGGCATCGCTGTCTAGTGTTACCGGTGATGTCCGGGGTGTTTACGCGGCTGGTAGGCCAGGATGCGGTGACGCGGGAGTTGCTGACCGCCGCCCGGGCCGCGCGCAGTGACCCCGCGCACAACGGCGCGGCCGACGGGACTATGACACATGCCTGGCTGATCACCGGGCCGCCCGGTTCCGGGCGGTCGGTCGCCGCGGTATGCTTCGCCGCCGCCCTGCAGTGCACCTCCGACGGGGAACCCGGCTGCGGCCGCTGCCGCGCGTGCACGACCACCATGGCGGGCACCCACGCCGACGTGCGCCGCG
>NZ_LZKC01000187.1:0-4308 GCF_001672685.1 Mycobacterium sp. E2462 | reverse complement strand
GTCCGGCGGCTGGTGGCCGCCACCATGGCCGGCATCGAGGATCCCGCCTTCGACGGCTACCCCTACTGCGAGGCCAAGCGGGCGGCCAAGGACGTCCTGCTCGACGGGCCCGTGCCGACGACGATCGTGAAGTCCACGCACTGGTACGAGTTCGCGACCAACGCCGACGCGGTGAACGTCGGCCCCGACGAGGTCGTCGTCGAGGATTGGCTGATTCAGCCGATAGCCGCCGACACCGTCGCCGACGTGCTCGTCGAGGCGGCCCTGGGCCAAACCCACACGCCGCGGGCCATCACCGGTCCGCACACCCTGCGACTGCCCGAGCTGACGGCGAAAGTGCTTGCGCTGCAGGGTGACACCCGACCCGTTCGACCGGTGCAACCCGCCGTTGCAGCGCTGGGCGGCGGCGCGCTGCTGGCCTCGGGCCACGCGGTGGCGCTCGGTCCGGACATCGACGGTTGGCTGTCGTCCCACGCTGCGGCCGGCCCCGCGGCCGCACCGGCGAGCAACGGCGCCAAGGGAACTCGGAACCTCGATGGGGCGTTCGACGGGGCCCAGCCGAGCTTGACCTAGGTCACGATTGCGTCACGACGCGCTGGCGATTCCTTAAGAAGAGGCGCCCGAAGTTAAGAGATTTCGACCGCCTTTGATCATTCGCTTAGCTAATTGCCGGTTATCGGAGACGCCTGAGCCGGCGGAAGGCGGGCGTTCGTCGTCAGCGAACGGGCGGCGCTGTTCACTTCCGCTACCGTGGAATTCGAGGATCGGGAGCCTCATTCGCGAGAAATCGTTTCTGTCACATCGAAGGACAACACTGATCATGAAAATCAGCAGTAATGTCGCGCGTCGGCGAATTGCCGGCATGGGCGTCGGCTGTCTGCTCGGGGGAATCGCCATGGGCTTCGTCGGCGCTCCGTCGGCAGCCGCAGCACCCGACTGCAGCCCCGGCGGCGTGAACTCGACCGTGTCCTCGGTCGAGGGCTCGGCGCAGCAGTACCTGGCCGCCCACCCGGACGCGAACCAGGTGGTGACGGCCGCGTACGGGCAGCCGCGCCCGCAGGCCGAGTCAAACCTGCGCAGCTACTTCACGGCGCACCCCAACGAGTACTACGACCTGCGCGGCATCCTGTCGCCGATCGGTGACACCGAACGGCAGTGCAACGTCAAGGCCCTGCCGCCGGCCCTGGAGTCGGCTTACCAGGAGTTCATGGCCGGCTGACCCCGGCTCTCGAGACGACCCGCCACGGCGCCGTGGCGGGTCGTTTTCGTCTCGACCGTGTGAACGCTTCGCGCGGCGGGTAATTGTCTTCTCAGCTAACACAACTGGGAGGAACAATGCGCCTGCGTCGCAGCGTCCTGAGCAAGCCGGGGTTCTCGCGCAAGCGTCGGGGTAAGGGATTCGCCTATTACGGCCTCGACGGTGAATTGCTCAGCGATCCGCAGGACTTGCAGCGCATCAAGGAGCTGGTGATCCCGCCGGCGTGGAAGAACGTGTGGATCGCGCCGTACGCCAACGGCCACATCCAGGCCGTCGGCACCGACGCGGCGGGCCGCCGCCAGTACCTCTACCACGTCGCGTGGCAACAAGAACGCGCCGAAGAGAAGTTCGACCGGGTGCTGGAGTTGTCCACCCGCCTGCCCGCGTGGCGCGCGGCCATCGCGAAAGACCTGGCGCGCAGCGGATTAACGCGCAAGCGGGTGCTCGCGCTGGCGCTGCGGCTGCTCGACCGCGGCTACTTCCGGGCCGGCGGCGAGCAGTACGCCGAGGAGCACGAGTCGTACGGGTTGGCGACGCTGTTGTGCGAACACGTGGCCGTCGGGCGCAAGGCGGTCGGATTCGACTTCCCCGCCAAGAGCGGGGTGCGCCGCTGCGTCGAGATCGAGGACGCGGAGGTGGTGCGGGCGGTGCGCGCGCTGATGCGCCGCCCCGAGCGCACCGAGCGGTTGCTGGTGTGCCGCACCTCGACCGGTTGGGTCGAGCTCCGCTCGGACGACCTGAACGCGCGCTTCAAGGAGCTCGTCGGCGCCGACTACAGCGTCAAGGACCTGCGGACCTGGCACGGCACGGTGCTGGCGGCGTCGGCGTTCGCCGACGCCGATCCCGCCGTCTCCCGGCGCGTCGCCAAGCGCGTCGAATCCGCCGTGATGAAGGAGGTCTCCCAGGAGCTCGGCAACACCCCCGCGGTGGCGCGCGCCTCCTACGTGGACCCGCGGGTGGTCACCGCCTACGAGCAGGGCCAGACGATCGCCGCCGCGGTGCGCCGCGCCGAGCGAGCCAGCGATCCCGACGCCGCGCAGGAAATCCTGGACAAGGCGACCCGCATGCTGATCCGGCGCGTGGCCAAGGGCCACAGCAGGACGTCGTCCCTGCTGCTCAAGAGCGCCTGACGCGGCAAACCGCTTCTCCCCCGCGCCATTTCGCTTCGAGGTGGGCGTCGGTTCGCGTACTGGATAGCGCACCGGACGATCGGTGCCGACCCGGGCGGCATCGCGGCTGGTGACGCGGCGTTACCGTCGGCGCGACACGCGACCGCGCGACGGCGCAGAAGTCGTCGCAAGAACACCGTTTAGCGAACCACCTATAGGGTATTTGGCTCTTCCATGCTGGCTTCTGGCGGACCGAAGAACGTGCTGCTCTGGCATGTTCACGGGTCGTGGACGCAGGCGTTCGTCGCCGGACGGCACCGGTACTTGATCCCCGTGGCCGCCGACCGGGGCGAGGCCGGCATCGGCCTGGCCGGGCGGTCGTGGCCGCACGCGCGCGAGATTCCCCTCGAGGAATTGGCCGGCCAGGACATCGATCTGGTGATTCTGCAGCGCCCGCACGAGGCGGACCTCGTCGCGCGCTGCACCGGCCGCCGCGCGGGTGTGGACCTGCCCGCCGTCTACGTCGAGCACAACGCGCCGCGCCCCAGCCCCACCGAAAGCAGGCACGTGGTCGCCGACCGCGACGACGTCCTGCTCGTGCACGTCACCGACTTCAACCGGCTGATGTGGGACAACGGCCACGCACCGACGCGGGTGATCGACCACGGCGTCGCCGACCCCGGCGCCCTGTACACCGGTGAGATGCCGCGCGTGGCGACCATGATCAACGAGCCGGTACGCCGCGGCCGGGTGGTGGGCGCCGACCTATTGGCGCCGCTGTCGGCGTACGCGCAGATCGACGTATGGGGCATGGGAACGGAATTGCTGCCCACCCACGGCGGCGGGGTGACCGGACGCGGCGACGTCGCCGCCCCGCAACTGTGGCAGGAGATCGCGCGCCGGCGCGCCTACCTGCATACCGCCCGCTGGACCTCGCTGGGGCTGTCGCTGATCGAGGCGATGCTGCTCGGCATGCCGGTCGTCGCCGTCGGCACCACGATGGCGCCGTTCGCCGTCCCCGCAGAAGCGGGCGTCGTCAGCGCCGACCCGGCCGCGTTGGGCCGCGGCCTCCAGGACTTCCTCAACGACCAGGCGCGGGCGGCGGCCGCAGGCAAGGCGGCGCGTGAATTCGCGGTCGCGCGTTTCGGACTCGACAGATTCCTCGCCGAATGGGACCAGGTGATTGAGGAGCAGTGCAGATGAATTCCGAAGGAGCCCGCATGAGAATCGCGATGATCTCCGAACACGCCAGCCCGCTGGCCCATCTGGGCGGGGTGGATGCGGGCGGCCAGAACGTCCACGTCGCCGAGCTGTCGGCAGCGCTCGCCCGCCGCGGCCACGACGTGGTGGTCTACACGCGCCGCGACGACCCGCAGCTCCCGGAGGTCGTCGAGACGCAGCACGGCTACTCGGTGGTGCACGTCCCGGCCGGGCCGCCGCGCGTGCTCCCGAAAGACGAACTGCTGCAGTACATGTACGGGTTCGCCGCCTACCTGGAGCGGCAGTGGGTCACCGAGGCGCCCGACGTGGCGCACGGCCACTTCTGGATGTCGGGGGTGGCCACTCAGCGCGCCGCCCGCGCGCACCGGGTCCCCACCGTGCAGACGTTCCACGCGTTGGGGTTGATCAAGCGGCTGCATCAGGGATCGGACGACACCAGCCCGGACTGCCGCATCCGGGTCGAGGCCCGGCTCGCCCGCGAGGCCGGCTGGGTCGCGGCCACCAGTACCGACGAGGTTTTCGAGCTGGTCCGCATGGGCCGCGCCCGCTCCCGCACCTCGGTGGTGCCGTGCGGCGTGGACACCCGGGCGTTCTCCCCCGACGGGCCGGCCGCGTCCCGCACCGACCGCCCGCGCATCGTCTCGGTCGGACGGCTGGTGCCGCGCAAGGGATTTGAAACTCTGATCTGCGCATTGCCGCGGGTACCCGACGCCGAGCTGG
>NZ_LZKC01000186.1:0-24442 GCF_001672685.1 Mycobacterium sp. E2462 | reverse complement strand
TGAGCCTCCCGCGGGAGGCCGGTCTAGGCGCAGCGGGGGGCCGCCCAAAGCGCAACGGCGACAGCGCCGCGCGCCGGCCGGCGGTCGTCGTGCCACACTGACCGGGTGCCCGGTTCCCTGTGCGACATCATGCCCGCGGCGGCGGCCCTGCTGGGCGCGCCCGGCGCGCACGACGCCCTGGGGCTGGCCGACGCGGTGGGCGCCGTCGACCGCGTCTGCGTGGTGCTGGTCGACGGGCTGGGCTGGCAGCTGCTGCCGTCGCTGGCCCCCGCAGCGCCGCTGTTGGCGTCGGTGCTGGCCGGCGAGGCCGGATGGATCAGCCGCTTGGATTGCACCTTCCCCTCGACCACGCCCACCAGCCTGGTGTCGCTGGGCACCGGTGCGCCGCCCGGCCAGCACGGCATTCTGGGCTTCACGCTCAACGTGCCCGGCACGGATCGGGTGCTCAACCACATCCGGTGGCACGACGACCGCCGGCCGGCGCGCGGCGCTGTCGCCGTTGCGCTTTGGGCGGCCCCCCGCTGCGCCTAGACCGGCCTCCCGCGGGAGGCTCACTGGGACAACAGGTCTCGGTAATCGGTGCCCTGACAGCGCCGCAACGCGGCCGTCACGCCGTAGGTGTCGATCTCGCCGATCATCTCCCCGAGGAGACGGACGAAGTCGGGCACCAGGCGCAGCTCACCGAACGCTTCATGCCGGAGCAGCGGTTTGGGGTAGGTCTTGCCCAGCGACGCCAGCATGGTCAAGAGCTTGGCCTGCGGGTCCTCGATCGCAATGGCGGCCCCGGCGAGGTCGTATCCGTAGAGGTAGCGGGCCCAACCCGCGACCGCCAGCATCAGCAGGCCGTGCGGCCGGCCGAGGGCGATCGCCTCGTGCAGGGAGGGCAGCACGTATGCCGGCATCTTCTCCGAACCGCGCCGCGCCAGCCGCGACATCCGATCGCTGATGTGCGGGTTGCTCAACCGGTCGAGCAGCGTCGTGCAGTACGCCTGGACGTCGACTCCGGGGACTTTCGGCAGCAGCGGCGCGATCTCCTCCCGCATCAGCTGTTCGGCGTAGCAGTACAACGCGCGGTCGTTCATGGCGTCGTTGAGCCGCTGATACCCGGCCAGCGTCGCCAAATAGGCGATGGCGCTGTGCGTTCCGTTGAGGAGCCGGGTCTTGATCAGCTTGTGCGCGCTGACGTCGGTGACGAATTGCACGCCGACCTCTTCCAGCTGCGGGCGGCCGTTGCTGAAGGTGTCTTCGACAATCCACTGCCGGTAGGGCTCGGTGAGCACCGGCGCCCGGTCGGCCACGCCGAATCTGCGCTCGACGAACCGCAGGTGAGCCGCCTCGGTGTGCGGCGTGATGCGGTCCACCATGCTCGACGGGAACGCGACGTTCGCGTCGATCCATCGCCCGAGGGCACCGTCGCGCAACGTGGCGAACGTGACCAGCGCGGCGCGGGCGGTCCGGCCGCTGTCGGGCATGTTGTCGCAGGACAACACCGTGAACGGGGCTATGCCGTTGCGCCGACGGCGCTGCAGCGCCTCGGTAAGGTAGGCCCACGGCGTCCTGAAGTGGTCCGGCGCGTACAGGTCGGCGCGCACGTCGTCGGCGGTGACATCGAATTTCTGCGTGTGCGGATCGACGAAGTACCCGTTGCCGGTCACCGTCATGGTCACCACGCGAGTCCGCTCGTCGGTGAGGGCGGCGAGCACCGCGTCCCGCTCGTCCGCGGCGTAGTGCCAACCGCAGAGTGAGCCCACCACGCGGGCGTTCTGCGCCTCCCGTCCGCGTTCGGTGACGGTGTAAAGCCAATCTTGGCTCGCCAGAAGCTTTTTAACGTCGGGGTGGCGCAGGCTCACCCCGACGATGCCCCACTGCGTCGAGACGCCTCGGCACGCGAGTTCGTCGAGGTAGACCGCCTGATGCGCCCGGTGGAAATTGCCCACACCGATGTGGACGATTCCCGGGGAGAGCGCGGACCGGTCGTAGGTGGGCACCCGAACTCCGTCGCGGTGCAATTGCAAAGTGGCTGTGCTCAACGCAACGACGTCGTGACGCCGCATTCGGATTACTGTGGACACGGCGCTACCCCCGGGGAACGTGGGTCGAGGTTTCGTGGGAAGCGCAAGTGCTAGACGCTTGAGCCGGTGGTTACCCTCGGCATATCGCGGCAAACGACGGGGGCCAGATGTGTGCGGCGCGTGGCGTCGTGGTCCGGCGGGCGAAGTGGTTCGCGGCCAAAAACGTTGTCCGCGTGTGAACGCTGTCGCCGCGGGTACGGGGGTCTCGGCGGCTCAACGCGCCGTGTCGCGCGTCGCCCACCTCTGCTCGAGGCGGCCGTACCGCCACACCAGCACGGCCACCGCCCAGGTCACCGCGAACATGCCGACGATGAAGAAACCGACCGCGTTGAGGTCCAGTCCGGCGACGTAGTCCCAGAACGCGCCCCGCCAGCCGAACTGCCCCGCCATCAAGGTGAGCAGCTCGACACTGCCGATCACCCACGCGACCGCCACCGACAGGGCGGTGATGGTGAGGTTGTAGTAGATCTTGCGCAGCGGATTGGCGAACGCCCACCCGTAGGCGAAGTTCATGAATGAACCGTCGACGGTGTCCAGCAGGCACATGCCGGCGGCGAACAGGACGGGCAGACACAGGATCGCGTACCACGGCAGCCCGGCGGCGGCGCTGGTGCCGGCCAGAACCAGCAGCGCGATCTCGGTGGCGGTGTCGAAGCCGAGCCCGAACAGCAATCCGATGGGGTAGCAGTGCCAGGACCTGGTGACCGACCTGGTGAACGGTCTGAGGATGCGGGTCATCAGGCCCCGGTTGGCCAACTGCCGGTCCAGCTCCGCGCCGTGGACGTCCGCGTCGAATTCGCCGCGGCGCAGCCGGGCCAGGACACGCACAATGCCTACCAGCACAACGACGTTGAGGATGGCGATCACGTACAGGAACACCCCGGAGACGCCGGTGCCGATCAACCCCGTGTAGTGGTGCAGCGCGGAGGAGTCGTCTTGGACCGGCCCGACGACCGCGCGGACCCCGCAGGCCAGCAGCACCGCCAGTCCGAAGACCACGGTGGAATGGCCCAGCGAGAAGAAGAAGCCCACGGCCAGCGGGCGCTGGCCGTCGTTCATCAGCTTGCGGGTGGTGTTGTCGATGGCGGCGATGTGGTCGGCGTCGAAGGCGTGCCGCAGGCCCAGCGTGTAGGCGGTCAGGCCTATTCCGACGCCGAAGGCCTTGCCGCCGACCGTGTATTGGGCCGGTGCGACGAGGGCGACCAACGTGAACCAGCCGATGACGTGCAGCGCGACGATCACCGCGAGCATCGACGCCAGCCGCCCCCACTCCGCCGGCGCCAAGGCGCCACCGACCCTGGCCATCCAAGACGTCGAGGCGTCGGCACTGGCCACCGGGGTCCTTCCAGGTCCGTCCAGCTTCGCGGGCAACCGGCACGACTGTAAGTTCCGCCGACCCCAGATGCAACCCGGTCGCAGGAGCCGGCGCCGGGTGAATCGGCGTCAGAACTGGCGATCCGGGGCGTCGGGCGCAACACTGAACGGGTGACGCCCAAGCCCTCGGCCCTGGACCCCTCCGTCACCGCGCGCCTCGGCGACTTCCTGCGCGCCCGGGGGCTGCGGCGGATGACGTCGCGGATCCAGGTGCTGGCCGTGCTCGAGCCCATCGCCGGGCACCTGTCGGTGGCCGAGATCCACCAGCGGGTCCGCGAGGGCCTCCCGCCCGGCGCGCAGGCCCCCGACGTGGCGACGGTGTATCGCACGGTGACCACCCTGGTCGACCAGGGCCTGCTGCACGCCCTGACCCTCGAGGGCGGGGTCACCACCTACGGCCTGGCCACCGCGCCGCACCATCATGCCGTGTGCACCCGCTGCGCCACCCTGATCGAGGTGCCCGCGCGTCAGCTCAGCGCCGCGCTCGAACACGCCATGGCGGGCAGCTCCTTCGCGTTGTCCGAGGCGGCCGGCCTGACGCTGCACGGGCTGTGCCCCAGCTGCCAGGACGAGCGGCCCGGCGCCCGCTAGTACAGCTTCAACAGCGCGTTCTCGACGACCTCGGACAGCGCCGGGTGGATCCAGTACTGGCCGCGCGCCATCTCGGGGGCGGTCAGCCCGAAACTCATCGCCTGGATCAGCGGCTGGATGATCGACGACGCCTGCGGACCCATGATGTGCGCGCCCAGCAGACGGCCGCCGTGGCGCTCCGCGATGAGCTTGACAAAGCCCGTCGTGTTCTCCATCGCCCAGCCGTAAGCCACGTCGCCGTACTGCTGGACCGCCACCGAGATATCGAAACCCCCTGCGATCGCCTGGTTTTCGGTCAATCCCACGGTGGCCACCTGCGGGTCGCTGAACACGGCCGACGGCACGTGCCGGTGGTCGGTCCTGGCCAGGGAATCCGTGTCGTCCCAGTCGCGCAGCAGGTTGTGCCGCACCACGCGGGCCTCGTGGTTGGCCACGTGCTTGAGCTGATAGGGCGAGGAGGCATCGCCGAGCGCGAAAACGCCGCGCGCGCTGGTGCGTTGGAACTGGTCGACCAGGACTCGGCCGTCCTCGGTGTCCACACCGGCCTGCTCGGCGTCGAGCTGGTCGCCGTTGGGCACCCGGCCGGTCGCGACCAGCAGCAGGTCGGCGTCCAGGGTGCGCCCGTCGTCGAGTTGCAGGGTCACCCCGGCGTCCCGGTTGGTGCCGCCCACGACGTTGCGATGGGTGCGTACCTCCCATTGCGCGGCGGCGATGCGGGTGAACCGTTCGCAGATGGCGTCGTCGCAGTGCCGCAACAGCCGACCACCCCGGATCACCAGCGTCACCCGCGTGCCCAGCGCGGTGAAGATGTGCGCGAATTCCGCTGCCACATAACCACTTCCGACGATCACCAGGTGCTCGGGCAGCTCCGGGACCCGCATGATGGTGTCGCTGGTGTAGTAGTCGATGCCGCAGTCGAGGATGGCGGGCGGGACCGTGGGCCGCGATCCCGCGGCGATCACCACCTGCTCGGCGGTGAATTCGTCCCCACCGTCGGTGCGCAGGAGGTAGCGCCCGTCGGGCTGAACCGGGCCGAACCGAGTGTGTTGTTGGTACACATCGACATTGGGGGACGAGCGGCGATAGTCCTCGCCGCTCAACCCGATGGGATCGATGCGGCCGAAGATGCGCGAGACGATGTCGGCCCAGCGCACCCCGTCCACCGTGGCGTCGATGCCGTACCGGGCGGCGTCCCGGACGGTGGTGGCGACCTCGGCGGCGTAGCCGAACATCTTGGTCGGGATGCATCCGACGTTCAGGCAGGTGCCTCCGAACGTGCCCTGCTCGCAGATCGCCGTCCGCTTGCCGGTGAAGCGCTCGTCCAAAATGGTGTTGCCGGAACCGGTTCCGATGATCGCGATGTCGTAGGTTTCCATGCCGTAAGACCCCTTATGCCTCTTGCGCCGCTACCGCCGCGCCGGGCCCGGTGGCGCGCAGGTAGCCGTCGAGCCACCAATCCAGCTCTCGATAGGCCGAATTGCGCGGCGCCGGCAGCGACAGGAAGACGTCATGCTTGGCGTCGACGATCGGAACGATGGCCGTGCGATTGCCCAGACAGCCCGCCCAGCGGGCGATCTGGGCGACGTCGAGGACGGCGTCGCCGCACTCCATGGACGTCGGGTCTGCGCTTTCGCGCACGCTGTGATCCGACCGCAGGACCAGGTTGGGGACCCCGACGTCGAGACCGCGGTGCAGCCTGGCCTGCCCGCGGCGCACGGCGTGCAGCCAGCCGAAGGTGATCGGGAAGCCGCCCACCGGTTTCCACTGCAGGTTGTAGTCGAACTCGCCGTGATAGTCGCGGTGCAGGCTGGTGCCGTAACCGCCCACGCCCGGCGACCGGGCCACGCCCTTGGACCGCACTCGCGACAGTCCGGCGAGCAGCGCGACCGTGGCGGAATGGCGCAGCGCGGCGGGCCCGGGCAGCTCCAGAAACGGGCTGTTGAGCACGAGCCCGCCGACGGTGGCGTGCGCCGCCGGGTCGCGGCGGCGCAGCCGGTCCAGCCACAACGACACGATCAGCCCGCCCGCCGAGTGTCCGTACACCAGGATCTTGGCGGGTCGCGCGGTCGCGGCGACCAGGGCGAGTGCCGCCTGTAGCTCGGTGTCGTAGTTCTGCAGGTCGGTGACGAAGTGCGGCGTCTGGCCGTCGCGCCGCGAACGCCCGCATTTGTGCAGGTCGAGCGCGAAAAAGTCGAAGCCGCGGGCGGCGAAGTGCTCGGCGAGCGCGGTGTGGAAGAAGTAGTCGGTGTAGC
Source organism: Mycobacterium sp. E2462 (assembly GCF_001672685.1). Taxonomy (NCBI): domain Bacteria; kingdom Bacillati; phylum Actinomycetota; class Actinomycetes; order Mycobacteriales; family Mycobacteriaceae; genus Mycobacterium; species Mycobacterium sp. E2462. Next base: position 18,153 of record NZ_LZKC01000186.1, on the reverse strand, counting down.
CGTGCACCGCCAAAACCGCGTGCCCCGGCGGCGCGGTGTCGGCACCGTCGTGCCCTGGCGCCGGCCCGCGGCGGATCAGGGTCGCGGCGATGTCGCCCTCGCCGGCCGGGTCCGTGCCCAGCGGGATGGTGCGCTGCCAATAACCAGGCAGGACGTCGGGCTCCCAGCCAGTCACCCCGCCATTCACCAAGCCAGCTTAGAGCCTTTGCTGCCCCGGGGGAGGCGCACGCCGTTCGCGCGCGGTACCCGTCGGGATAACCTGGGACCGGCACGCCCCGAGGGAAGGACCAGCACGCCGGTGTCATCGCTAGCCAGTACCGCGCGGACGGACGTCGTGCTGGTGGGTGCGGGCATCATGAGCGCCACCCTGGCCGCGTTGCTGCGCCGGCTGCAGCCGGATTGGTCGATGACCGTCGTGGAGCGGCTCGACGCGGCCGCCGCCGAAAGCAGCAGCCCCTGGAACAACGCGGGCACCGGGCACTCGGCGTTGTGCGAACTCAACTACACCCCGCAGCTGCCCGACGGCTCGATCGACATCAGCAAAGCGGTGCGCGTCAACGAGCAGTTCCAGCTGACCCGCCAGTTCTGGGCCTACGCCGTGGAGAACGGCATCCTGACGGACGCGGGCTTCGTCAACCCGGTCCCGCACGTGAGCTTCGTGCGCGGGGCGGACCGCGTCGACTATCTGCGGCGCCGACAGCGCGCCCTGGCCGGCAACCCGCTGTTCGCCGGCGTCGAATTGATCGACGACGCCGGTGAGTTCGCGCGTCGGCTGCCGCTCATGGCGGCCAAACGCGACTTCTCCGAGCCGACGGCCCTCAACTGGGCGCCGCACGGCACCGACGTCGACTTCGGAGCGTTGTCTGCGCAACTGCTGGGATATTGCGTGCGCACCGGCGCCACGGCGTTGTTCGGGCACGAGGTGCTTGGCCTGAGCCGTCAGTCCGACGGCAGCTGGCGGCTGCTGCTCCGCAATCGCCGCACCGGCGAAAAGCGGCGCATCGACGCGAAATTCGTGTTCGTCGGGGCCGGGGGTGACGCCCTGCCGTTGTTGCAGAAGTCCGGCATCGCGGAGGCGAAGGGTTTCGCGGGTTTCCCGATCGGCGGCCGCTTCCTGCGCGCCGCAAACCCCGCGCTCACCGCCGCGCACCGCGCCAAGGTGTATGGCGCCCCGGCTGCGGGCGCCCCGCCCCTCGGGGCCCTGCATCTGGATCTGCGCTTCGTCAACGGCAAGCCCTGGCTGGTGTTCGGTCCCTACGCCGGGTGGTCCCCGAAGTTCTTGAAGCACGGTCGCCTCACCGACCTTCCGCGGTCGGTGAAACCGGACAACGCGCTGTCGATGCTGGGCGTCGGGCTCACCGAGCGGACGCTGCTGGGCTATCTGATCGCTCAGCTGCGACTCTCGGCGCCGGACCGGCTACGCATGCTGCGCGAATTCGTTCCCACCGCAACGGGTTCGGACTGGCAGCTGACGGTGGCCGGCCAGCGGGTGCAGGTGATTCGCCGGGACGGGCGCAGGGGTGGCGCGTTGGACTTCGGCACCACGCTGCTGCACTCCGATGGCATCGCCGGGCTGCTGGGCGGCTCGCCGGGGGCGTCGACGGCCGTCTCGATCGCCCTGGACGTGTTGCGCCGCTGCTTCACCGGCCGCTATCCCGCCTGGGCGCCCACGCTCACCGAGATGGTGCCGTCGCTGGGAGTGCAGCTGTCTAAGGAGCCGGCCCTCTACGACGGGGTGTGGTCGTGGAGCTCTCGGGTGCTGGGGTTGGACCGGCAACCCGGCGCGGCGCCACCGGGTCCGCATTCGTCCCACGCCACAACGTCGCCGACGGGGGTGTCATGAGTTGCGCTGTCTGCGATGCGAAGCGAAGCGATGTGGGCCTGAGTCCCGCCGACGGGAAAGAGCAACGTCATGACTGAAGCGCTGCGGCGCGTCTGGGCCAAAGACCTTGACGTGCAAACACTTTACGAGCTGCTGAAGCTGCGGGTGGAAGTGTTCGTCGTCGAGCAGGCCTGCCCGTATCCGGAGCTGGACGGGCGGGACCTGCTGGCCGAGACCCGGCACTTCTGGCTGGAAACGCCTGAGGGTGAGGTGATTTGCACGCTGCGGTTGATGGAGGAACACGCCGGCGGCCAGAAGGCCTTTCGGATCGGCCGGCTGTGCACCAAGCGCAGCGCCCGCGGCCTCGGCCACACCACCCGGTTACTGCGCGCTGCGCTGGCCGAGGTCGGCAAGTACCCGTGTCGGATCAACGCGCAGACCTATCTGGCGGACATGTACGCGCAGCACGGGTTCGTCCGGGACGGCGACGACTTCCTCGACGACGGCGTCCCGCACGTGCCGATGCTGCGGCCCGGTTCCGGGCTGGCGGAACTGTGGTGAAGCCGTACCCGTTCAGCGCCATCGTCGGTCACGACCAACTGCGGCTCGCGCTGCTGCTGTGCGCGGTGCGCCCGGAGATCGGCGGCGCGCTGATCCGCGGCGAGAAGGGCACCGCCAAGTCGACGGCCGTGCGCGGGCTCGCGTCACTGTTGGCGGCCGCCACCGGCGGCGCCGGCGGCGGCTTGGTCGAAATGCCTTTGGGCGCAACCGAAGACCGGGTGGTCGGCTCGCTGGACTTGCAGCGGGTGCTGCGCGACGGCGAGCACGCGTTCTCACCCGGCCTGCTGGCGCGCGCCCACGGCGGCGTCCTGTACGTCGACGAGGTGAACCTGCTGCACGATCACTTGGTCGACGTGCTGCTGGACGCGGCCGCGATGGGTCGGGTGCACGTCGAACGCGACGGCATCTCGCATTCGCACGAGGCGCGGTTCGTGCTGATCGGCACGATGAACCCGGAGGAGGGTGAGCTGCGTCCCCAACTGCTGGACCGCTTCGGCTTGACGGTCGACGTGCGGGCCTCGCGGGACGTCGACGTCCGGGTCCAGGTCGTCCGGCAGCGGATGGCCTACGAGGCCGACCCGGACGGGTTCGCCGAGCGGTACGCCGACGCCGAGGCCGATCTCGCTCGCCGGATCGCCGAGGCGCGCGCCCTGGTCGCCGACGTGGACCTGCCGGACGCCGAGCTGCGCCGCATCGCGGCCGTGTGCGCGGCGTTCGACGTCGACGGCATGCGCGCCGATCTGGTGGTGGCCCGCACCGCCGTCGCACACGCCGCGTGGCGGGGCGCCGCAACCGTTGCCGAGCAAGACGTCCGGGTGGCTGCCGAGCTGGCGTTGCCGCACCGGCGCCGCCGCGATCCTTTCGACGACCCGGGCATCGACCGCGACCAGCTCGACGACGCGTTGGCGCAGGGCGGACCGGACGCCGAGCCCGATCCCGACCCTCCGGGCGGTGGAGCGCCGGATCACGGGGAAAATGGTGCGCCGCAGCAGGATCCGGGGCCCGGCTCGGCGGCGCCGGCGCCGCGGACGACGCCGAGTGCGCCGCCGTCGAAGACCTTCCGCGCCCGGGCGTTGACGGTTCCGGGGGTGGGGGTCGGGGCCCCCGGGCGCCGGTCGCGGGCGCGCAACGCCACCGGCAGCGTCGTGGCGGCCGCCGACGGCGACGACGCCAGCCCCGGCGCTCACGGGCTGCACCTGTTCGCCACCGTGCTGTCGGCCGCCGCGCGGGCCGGGCGCGGCCCGCTGCGGCCCCGGCCCGAGGACGTGCGGCGGGCCGTCCGCGAGGGTCGCGAGGGCAACCTGGTGATCTTCGTCGTGGACGCGTCGGGCTCGATGGCCGCGCGCGACCGCATGGCCGCGGTCGGTGGGGCCACCCTGTCGTTGCTGCGCGACGCCTACGAACGCCGAGACAAGGTCGCCGTCATCACCTTTCGCCAGCAGGAGGCGCGCCTGCTGCTGCCGCCCACCTCGAGCGCCCACATCGCCAGCCGGCGGCTCGCCCGGTTCGATACCGGCGGCCGCACGCCGCTGGCCGAGGGGCTGCTGGCCGCGCGCGCGCTGATCGTCCGGGAGAAGGCGCGCGACCGGGCGCGGCGCGCGTTGGTGGTGTTGCTCACCGACGGCCGGGCCACCGCGGGCCCGGACCCGTTGGGCCGCAGCCGCGCCGCGGCGGCCCGCCTGGTGGCCGAGGGCACCGCCGCGGTGGTGGTGGATTGCGAAACGTCGTTCGTGCGGCTCGGGCTGGCCGAGCAGCTGGCCCGCCAGCTCGGTGCGCCGGCGGTCCGGTTGGAACAGTTGCACGCGGAGTCCCTGACGCGCGCGGTGCGCGACGTCGCCTGAGGCGCACGGAGAGGAGTAGCGCTGTGCCACAAGGTGTCCCGGTTCGGGTTCCCGACGACGGCCTCACTACGCGGGCCCGGCGCAAGGCACCGGTGCTGGCGGTGCACACCGGCGCGGGCAAAGGAAAGTCGACCGCGGCCTTCGGGATGGCGCTGCGGGCGTGGAACGCCGGGCTGGCCGTCGCGGTCTTCCAGTTCGTCAAGAGCGCCAAGTGGAAGGTGGGGGAGGAGGCGGCGTTCGCCCGGCTCGGCCGCCTGCACGACGAGCACCGCGTGGGCGGGCCGGTCGAATGGCACAAGATGGGCGCCGGCTGGTCGTGGACCCGCAAGGCAGGTAGCGAGGTCGACCACGCGGCCGCCGCGGCGGACGGCTGGCGGGAGATCGCGGCCCGGCTCGCCGCGCAACGCCACGACTTCTACGTGCTCGACGAGTTCACCTACCCGCTGAAGTGGGGTTGGGTGGACGTCGACGACGTGGTCGACACGCTGCTCGCGCGGCCGGGCCAGCAGCACGTGGTGATCACCGGGCGCGACGCCCCGCCGCGCCTGCTCGAGGCCGCCGATCTGGTGACCGAGATGGCCAAGGTCAAACACCCGATGGACGCCGGCCGCAAAGGCCAGAAGGGCATCGAGTGGTGAGTGTCCCCGCGGTGGTGATCGCCGCGCCCGCGTCGGGCAGCGGAAAGACCACGGTGGCAACGGGTTTGATCGGCGCGCTGCGCCGCGCCGGTCACGTGGTGGCGCCGTTCAAAGTGGGCCCGGATTTCATCGACCCCGGCTATCACGGCGTCGCGGCCGGCCGCGCGGGCCGCAACCTGGACCCAGTCATGGTCGGTGACGCCCTGATCGGCCCGCTGTACGCCCACGGCGCCGGCGGCGCGGACATCGCGGTGATCGAGGGCGTGATGGGCCTGTTCGACGGGCGCATCGGTGCTGCTCCGAGCGTCCCGGCCACCGGGTCCACCGCGCACGTGGCCGGGCTGGTCGGCGCGCCGGTGCTTTTGGTGGTCGACGCCCGCGGGCAGAGCCAGAGCGTCGCCGCGCTGCTGCACGGCTTCTCGACGTTCGACCCGGCGACGCGCATCGCCGGGGTGATCCTGAACCGGGTCGGCTCGCCCCGGCACGAGCAGGTCTTGCGGCAGGGCTGTGAACACGCCGGACTCCCGGTGCTGGGCGCCATCCCACGCAACGCCGAATTGGAGCTGCCGACAAGGTATTTGGGGTTGGTGACGGCCGTGGAGTACGGGCGGCGGGCCCGCGCGGCCGTCGACGCGATGACGGAGTTGGTGGCCCGGCACGTCGACGTGGCCGCCGTCGCGGCGGTCGCCGCGAGCCGGGTCCCCGACGCCGCCTGGGAGCCCGCGGCCGCGTTGTCGCCCGGCGTCGAGCGCGCGGCCGGGCGCGCCACCGTGGCCCTCGCGGCCGGCAAGGCGTTCAGCTTCGGCTACGCCGAACACGCCGAGCTGCTGGCCGCCGCGGGCGCCGACGTGGTCGCGTTCGACCCGCTCGTCGACCCGTTGCCCGACGCGACGGACGCGGTGCTGTTGCCGGGCGGTTTCCCCGAACAGTTCACCGCCGAGCTCTCGGCCAACGACGCCGTGCGCCGGCAGATCAACGCGCTGGCTGCCGCCGGCGCGCCCATCCACGCGGAGTGCGCCGGGCTGATCTATCTGGCTGCCGAGCTCGACGGGCAACCGATGTGCGGGGTGCTGGCCGGGTCGGCGCGCTTCACCTCGCGCCTCACCCTGGCCTATCGCGAGGCCGTCGCCGTGGCCGATTCGCCGCTGTACACCGCGGGCCAGCGGGTCGTCGGGCACGAATTCCACCGCACCGTCGTGGCGTTCGACCGGCCCTACGCGCCGGCGTGGCGGTACCGCGTCCACGACGGGGCCTCCGGCGCGGACCCGACGCGCGACGGCGCCGTGCACGCCGGCGTGCACGCGTCGTACCTGCACACCCATCCCGCGGCGGCTCCCGAGGCCGTCGGCCGGTTCGTCGCACACGCGGCGGCGCGGGGCTACGGGCGCGCGGGTCGGCGGGACGGGACGCCCGCGGGCAGCCACTAGGCTTGCCGGGTGACCGAGAACGCCTACCTGGTGGGACTGCGGCTGGCGGGCAAAAAGGTCGTGGTGGTCGGCGGTGGCAACGTGGCCCAGCGCCGGCTGCCGCTGCTCATCGCCAGTGGCGCGGACATCCACGTGATCGCGCGCGCCGCCACCCCGGCCGTCGAGGCGATGAGCGGGATCAGCCTGTCGTTGCGCGCCTACCGCGAGGGCGACCTCGACGGCGCCTGGTACGCCCTCGCGGCCACCGACGACGCGCAGGTGAACGCGGCCGTGGTCGCGGAGGCCGAACGGCAGCGGATCTTTTGCGTGCGGGCGGACATCGCGGTCGAGGGCACCGCGGTCACCCCCGCGTCGTTTCGCTACGCGGGGCTGTCGGTGGGCGTGTTGGCCGGCGGCGAGCATCGCCGCTCGGCGGCCATCCGGTCGGCGATCCGGGAGGCGCTGCAGACGGGAGCCATCGCGCCCGAAACCTCGGCCACCGGCGACGACGTGATCCGCGGCGGGGTGGCGCTGGTCGGGGGCGGTCCCGGAGACCCGGAGCTGATCACCGTGCGCGGGCGCCGGCTGCTCGCGCAGGCCGACGTGGTGGTGGCCGACCGGCTGGCGCCGCCGGAGCTGCTCGCCGAGCTGTCGCCGCACGTGGAGGTCATCGACGCCGCCAAGATCCCCTACGGCCGGGCCATGGCCCAGGACGCCATCAACCACACCATGATCGAGCGGGCCCGCGCGGGCAGCTTCGTGGTCCGCCTCAAGGGCGGCGATCCCTTCGTCTTCGCGCGCGGTTACGAGGAGGTGCTGGCGTGCGTCGACGCGGGGATCCCGGTGACCGTCGTGCCGGGTGTGACAAGTGCCATAGGGGTGCCCGCCCTGGCGGGCGTTCCGGTGACTCATCGGGCCGTAAATCACGAGTTCGTGGTGGTCAGCGGCCATCTCCCACCCGGTCATCCCGAATCGTTAGTGAATTGGGATGCGTTGGCCGCAATGAGCGGGACCATCGTTTTGCTGATGGCCGTCGAGCGCATCGAGCTCTTCGTGGACGCGCTGCTGAAAGGCGGCCGACCAGCGGATACACCGGTCCTGGTGGTCCAGGAGGGTACGACGGCGGCTCAGCGCACTTTGCGGGCCACCCTCACCGACACGCCGGAAAAGATCCGGGCGGAGGGTATCCGACCTCCCGCAATCGTCATCATCGGGGCGGTCGCGGCGTTCGGGGCTTAAACGGTTCTTAAGATTACTGTAAGGTAACCCTTTATGACGGCTCTCAACGACTCCGAGCGCGCTGTCCAGAACTGGACCTCTGCGCGCCCCGATCGTCCGGCCCCCGCGCGCGCGATGTTCCCGGCGGAGACCGCCGCGAAGCCGCCGGCGAAGACCGCCGCCACTCGGATCAGCAAGTATTACCCCGCCTGGCTACCGTCGCGCCGGTTCATCGCGGCGGTCATCGCCATCGGCGGCATGCAATTGCTCGCGACCATGGACAGCACCGTCGCCATCGTGGCGCTGCCCAAGATCCAGAACGAGCTGAGCCTGTCCGACGCCGGGCGCAGCTGGGTGATCACCGCCTACGTCCTGACGTTCGGCGGCCTGATGCTGCTCGGCGGCCGGCTCGGCGACACCATCGGACGCAAGCGCACGTTCATCGTCGGCGTCGCCCTGTTCACCATCTCGTCGGTGCTGTGCGCCGTTGCCTGGGACGAGGTGACCATGGTCATCGCGCGGCTCTCCCAGGGCGTCGGGTCGGCCATCGCCTCGCCGACCGGTCTGGCGCTGGTGGCGACCACGTTCCCGAAGGGCCCGGCGCGTAACTTCGCGACGGCGGTGTTCGCGGCGATGACGGCCATCGGCTCCGTGATGGGGCTGGTGGTCGGCGGGGCGCTGACCGAGGTGTCCTGGCGGCTGGCGTTTCTGGTCAACGTGCCGATCGGCCTCGTGATGATGTACCTCGCCCGCACCGCGCTGCGGGAAACCCACCGGGAACGAATGAAGCTCGACGCCACCGGGGCCATGCTGGCCACCCTCGCGTGCACCGCGGCCGTGTTCGCCTTCTCGATGGGCCCGGAGAAGGGTTGGGTGTCGATCACCACCATCGGGTCCGGCGTGGTGGCACTGGGCGCCGGCCTGGCCTTCATCGTCGTGGAGCGCACCGCCGAGAATCCGGTGGTGCCCTTCGACCTGTTCCGGGACCGCAACCGGCTGGTCACCTTCATCGCGATCTTCTTGGCCGGTGGGCTGATGTTCAGCCTGACCGTCTGCATCGGCCTGTACGTGCAGGACGTGCTGGGTTACAGCGCGCTGCGCGCGGGCGTCGGCTTCATCCCGTTCGTCATCGCCATGGGCATCGGGCTGGGCATCTCCTCGCAGCTGGTGTCACGGTTCTCGCCGCGGGTGCTGACCATCGGCGGCGGCATCCTGCTGTTCTGGGCGATGCTCTACGGCTGGGCGTTCATGCACCGCGGCGTCGCATACTTCCCGAACCTGGTGTTGCCGATCGTGGTCGGCGGCATCGGCATCGGCATGGCCGTCGTCCCGCTCACGCTGTCCGCGATCGCCGGCGTGGGCTTCGACCAGATCGGCCCCGTGTCCGCGGTCACGTTGATGCTGCAGAGCCTGGGCGGGCCGCTGGTGCTGGCGGTCATCCAGGCCGTCATCACCTCGCGGACCCTGTACCTGGGCGGCACCACCGGCCCGGTGAAGTTCATGAACGAGGCGCAGCTGCACGCGCTGGACCACGGCTACACCTACGGTCTGCTGTGGGTGGCGGGCGTGGCCGTCATCGTCGGCGGCGCGGCACTGCTCATCGGTTACACCCCCGACCAGGTCGCGCACGCGCAAGAGGTCAAGGAAGCGATGGACGCCGGGGAGCTGTAGCTTCCCCGCTCACACCGGCCGCCGCCGTGGCGGTATCAGCGCGGGCGCGACCAGAAGTGCGGCGCCCCCCGCCCGCCCAGGGCAACGGCGCATTCGCGACGGCCGCCGGGGCCCGGTCCCCACCTGGTCGGCAGAATAGGCAACGGCAGCGCGCAGCCCGGTCCTCGGGTGCGCAAACGCAGGCCGGCGGCTAGGCCAATGCATCGACAGGTCACCGAGCGGGCGTCATGCCAATCGCGTCATGTCCTTGATCAGCTGTGAGACGGCCGAGGCCGACGCGATGCGCCTGCCCCGCGAGTCGGAGAGCTCCCCGCTGAGCAATACGGTGGCGCTCGTCACCTGATCCACGCGCGCGTCGGCGACGAAGACGGCGCCGGTGCCCGCGCGCAGGTAGTTCACCGTCATCGTCAGCGTGGGGCAGGGGTGGCTGGTGACCAGCGAACCGCAGTGCGTCACGGCCTGATCGAGCATCTCGGCGATCGCGCCCCCGCTGAGCCCGACGAAGTTGTACGAGCCGGGCCCCGGCTCGTAGCAGACGCGCAGGCACCGCTGCGCGCGCGAGCCCTCGAGCATCCGCGCCCGCAACGCCGAAAGGTTGCCTGGCAGAGCGCTGTTCGCGTGCGCGATCCACTCGGCTTCCGACAGCGCAGCTCCCGCACCGCCGAATAGGCCCAGATAGCCATCCTGGTCAAGCACGGTCGAAGCCGTGATCCCGGGCGACGTCGGCCAGCGACTCGCGCAACCGGCGCCGGGCCGCGTGCAGCCGCGACATCACCGTCCCGATGGGAATGTCCAGGATCTCCGCGATCTCGCGGTACCGGTAGCCGTGGACGTCGGCGTAGTACACCGTCATCCGCAGGGTCTCGGGCAACGCCTCCAGCGCGTCGATCACCTTGCGGTCCGGCACCCGCTCGAGCGCGTCGAGCTCCGCGGGCCGGCAATACGACGGTTCGTAATGACGCCGGCGCGCCAGGTGTTGCCAGTCTCCGATGTCGCCGCTCAGGTGCTCGGTGGGACGGCAGCACAGTTTGCGGTGATTGTTGATCCAGGTGTTGTGCATGATGCGGCACAGCCAGGCCCGCAGCCGGGAGCCCTCACGAAACGTGTGGAACTGGCGGTAGGCCTTGAGCATGGTCTCTTGGACCAGGTCCTCGGCATCCGCCCGACTGCGGGTCAAACGCCTTGCGGCGCCGTACAGGTCGTCGAGAAGCGGGATCGCATCACGCTCGAAACGAGCGGTCAGGTCCGGGCTCATCTCGGTGCACTCGTTACGCATGATCACGCGGTCCGATTGCCGGTGTGGGCCGCCCCGCGCTCCGGCGGAGCCTGCAGTGGCTGCGCGGTTCGGCGTAACCGAGAGACCTCGCCGCCGGCGCCCGGTCGTTGGGCCGACTGACGCAACGATGCGATGTTCGATCTCACCCGAATACCCCCTGTGCCCGCGTCATCCGGTGGGTTGTCGCGCTTCGGCGTACCTGACGTTGCGCAGCAGTTCTTCAGTGCGCGCAATGCTCTCCGGGCTGTCGCCGAAGGGATCACCGGCGAATTCGTCCACCCCCGCGTTGCGTAACTCCTCGATGCGGTCGGACACGGTGGCTTCGTCACCGACCAGCAGCGTGTCCTCCGGGCCCGCGTATCCCTCGCGATCCAGCATCGCGCGATAGGACGGCAATGTCCCGTAAATCGCGTACTGCTCGGCGGCTTTGGCGCGCATGCGGTCGACGTCATCGGTGACGCAGACGGGAAGCAGGGCGATGACCTTCGCCGATCCCTCGGGCCGGCCGGCGGCGGCCGCGGCCTCGCGCAGGCCCGGACCGATGTGCGTCGCCAACGTCTTGGGGCCGGTCATCCAGGTGATCGTGCCGGCGGTGCGCCGGCCGGCCAGGCGGAGCATCTGCGGGCCCATGGCGGCGATATAGACGGGCGGCGTTGGCGCCCCGGGAATCTGCAGCGACCCGCGGGTGGTGATCCGCTCGCCAACCGCGTCCGCCGCGTCCCCGGCCAGCAGCGGCAGCAACCCGTCGAGGTACTCGTTGATCAGCCGGACCGGCTTCTCCCAGGGGATTCCCCACAGCTCCTCGCTCATACCGGGGTGGTTGACGCCCAGGCCCAACAGGAACCGGCCGTTGGACAAGACGTTGAGCGTCAATGCGCGCTGCGCGGTCATCATCGGGTGCGCCACCTGGACGGGCAGCACCGCGGCGCCGATCTCGATGTCGGGGACCTCGCGGAAAGCCACCGCCAGCACGCTCGCCAGGTCGGGTTCCCAGGGCAGCTGCGGTGACCATACGCGGTCAAAACCCAAGTCGCGCAGCCGATGGACACGCTCGAGATAGTTATCGATCGACGACGCCGTGCCGTCGGAGAGATAACTGCATACGCTGATCTCCATGGTGACTCCTTCGTCAGCGAAAGTCGTTTGGCGGGCGGGGGTTTCGGTAGTATCGCGTAGGGGCGCCGTCACCGCGCCGCCCCGGCGGACATCGGTCCGCGGTAGACGGCGGCGAGCCGACGCTGAAAATAGCGGTCCAACAACGCCGGTGCGTAACGGGACGCGCGCCACGTCAGGCGGCTCGCCATGCCCGGAATGGTGAGCGGCTCGCGCTTGTCGATGCCCCGGATGGTCTCGCGGGCCACCTGTGTGACGCTCAGTGGCGGAACGCTTTTGACGATCGCGCGGTTTTCCGCGGTGCGATAGGTGTCGAGTGTCGCCACCATCGGCGAGTCGAACTCGGGTGGACACACCAGTTGCACCGTGACGTTCTGGGGTCCCATCTCGATGCGCAGCGAGTCGGTGAAGCCGTTGAGGGCGTGTTTGGCGGCGGCGTAGGCGGTTAGGCCGAAGACACCGAGCATGCCGGCCATCGAACTGACGTTGACCAGATGCCCGCGGCTCTCCTTCAGGTAGGGCAGACATGCCATCGTTGCGTTGACGACACCGAAGAAGTCGACGTCCATGACCGCGCGGAAGTCATCGTGGGTGAGCCGCTCGAAATATCCCTCCCGCAGGATGCCCGCCGAGTTGATCAGCACGTCGATGCCACCCGAGGCGGCGCGGACCTCGTCGAGCGCCGCCTCGACAGCTTCGGGATCGCTGACGTCGACGGACTGCGTCGTCACGCGGGCGCCCGCCGCGCCGGCGGCGACCTGCTCGCGGGCGCGGCTCAGGCGGTGCGGGTCCTGGGCGACCAAGGTGATGGCCAGCCCGCGGCCGGCGAGCTGCCGGGCCAGCTCGAGCCCGAGCCCGGACGAACCGCCGGTGATCACGGCGTGTTGGCCGGGGCGCAGCCAGCCACCGTCAGCGGAACCGGCCAACGCAGACCTGTGTACGGCAAATCGTTTGGTGAGAAGCGATGTCATTCGTCAGATTCCTTCGGCATCGGGTCTGCGCCGTCACGAGTTGGTGCGTTGGCCGTCGACCACGGGCGACTTCTTTCGTTGCGTCTGGGCTGCCGCGAACCAAGCTGGCACGGGCTCACGGCCAGCCTAAGTGCGAATGCCCGTGTGCCCGGCCGTTGTTCGGCGGGCGTGCGCCTACGCGGGCATCTTGTGCGCGTTTCGGGCAAAGTCGGCGAACCGGTGACGGCCCAACTTGGCGACGCGCCGCGTCGTGAGTGTAGGGCCGCAGCCCGGTGACTAGGCCGAGCAGCATAGGGAAGTTGAGCGTTGCGCGAGGAACACGGAGCTGATAGGAAGTAATAAGTATGACGAACGGCATACTGAACCGAGTGAGAGAAGCTCCGCGATGAGCACGACTGTGGACACACCCGGCGGGGCGCCCGCGCGACTGGTGGTACCCGGACCGGACACCCCGGCGGTGGGACGGCGGCTCGACGGTCCGGTGGCCGTCCTGACCATGCAGCATCCGCCGCACAATTTCATCGGGCACGCGCTGATCGCCGGCCTTTTGGACGGCCTGCGGTGGGCCACCGATCAGGGCGCGCGGGCGGTCCTGCTCAACAGCGGGCTGCGCAACTTCTGCGCGGGCGCCGATGTCACGCTCTTCGAAAGCGCGGACCGGGGAGTCGCACCGGACTTCGACGTCGTCGGGGTGCTACGCGCCTTCGACACGCTGCCCATCCCGATCGTGGCCGCGATCCACGGCGTCACCGTCGGCGGCGGCCTCGAGATCGCGGTCGCGTGCGACCTCGTCATCTCCAGCGAATCGGCCAAGATCGGTTGTGTGGAAGCAACACTCGGCCTCAACCCGCTCATGGGCGCCATCCAGCGCATCACCCAGCGGGCGGGCGCGGCGCGCGCCAAGGAAATGGTGCTGCTGGCGCGCCGCTATGACGCCCGCACGCTGGAGCGCTGGAACATCATCAACCGGGTGGTGCCCGACGACAAACTCGCCGACGTCAGCATGTCGATCACCCAGGAACTGGCTAACGGGCCCACCATCGCCCACGCCTCCACCAAGGCGATCGTGTCCTACACCCTGGCGCACGGCGTCGCGGCGGCCGACGACGCGATGCACGAATTGCAGGCTCCCTATTGGGAATCCGAAGACCTCAAGCGCGGGCTGTCGTCCCTGGCGGCGAACGGCCCCGGCGCCGCTCGTTTCGAGGGGCGCTGACCATGACGCTGCCACTCGACGGAGTCCGGGTCGTCGACTTCACCCGCGTGCTCGCCGGGCCGCACTGCACCAAGCACCTGCTCGATCTCGGAGCCGAGGTCATCAAGATCGAGCCGCCCGCGGGGGACATCAGCCGCGTCGCGTATCCGCGGCAGGGTGAGATCAGCGGGTACTACGCGCAGCAGAACGCCGGCAAACGGAACCTGAGCATCGACTTGAACGTGCCCGCCGCCCGCGACGCGGTGGGTCAGCTGTGTGACACCGCCGATGTCGTCGTCGAGAATTTTCGCCCCGGTGCGCTGGCCGCCTTCGGGCTCGGCTACCAATCGGTAGCGGCCCGCAATCCCGCCGTGGTCTACGTTTCGATCAGCGGCTACGGACAGTCGGGGCCGTGGCGCACCCGAAGCGCCTACGCGCCCACCGTCCAAGCCGAGGTCGGCTTCACCGCAAACACGTTGCACCAGTTCGACGTCGAGGGCGACGAGCGGCGATCCGATTCGCTGTCGCACGGCGACGTCTACGCCGGTCTGCACGGCGCCATCGCGGTGCTGGCCGCGCTGCAACGGCGCACGGTGACCGGGCAGGGACAATACGTCGACGTGGCCATGGCCGCCGTCCTCACCTCGATCAACGAACGTATCCACTACGACCTGTCCGGCCTGGACATCGGTGCGGAGCCGCCGATTCTGGGTGCCACTGACTGCCCGTTTTTCACCAGCCCGGAGGGCGTGGAGTTCGTCGCGCCGGTCAGTCTCGTCGGCACCATGACGTTCCCCTTCTACCTGCGGGCCATGCGACGGCCCGATCTCGCCGACGACGAGCGGTTCCGCACCGTGGAGCTGCGCCGCCGCAACGCCGCGGCCCTGCACGCCATCGTCCAAGACTGGATCTACGGCTTTGACTCCATGGATTCGCTCGACGCACAATTCGATGAGGCCAAGGTCGCCACGGGCCGGTTGCGCGATGCCGTCGAATTCAACGAGACCGAGTGGGCCAAGGGCTGGGTGACGACGCGCGAGGTGTCGGATCGTCACGGCGGCGTGATCACCATTCCCGCCCCGCCATGGCATTTCAGCGACCACGACGGGCTGCTCGACGACCAACTGCCCGCCCGGCAGGGCGAACACAACGAAGAGATTCTGAAAGAGCTCGGCTGCACCGACGGCCAGATTCAAGCCCTCAAGGACAGCGGCGCGCTGATCGGCCCGGTGGGCTGACCTCGGTCGCCGCCCCGCGCGGAGCGGCCTGCGCGATTCGGGAAAAAGGTTGCGTGCGACGGCGAGGCCGTTGCTGGCGGCCGGCATAGCGTCGGTGGGGTGACGAGCGTAGCGCCGGTGGCCGTGGCATTGGTGTTGCTGATCGCGGCGTCGCTGTGGTGGGCGGCGGCCCACCCCGGATGCATCGTGCCCGCGGTGGATCGCGACGGTGCCGACCGGCCGGTGGCGCCGACGTCGTCGCCGAGGGCGCGGTCAACTCCTGAGACCCTCTCTGTCACAGCCGATTACGACGTCCGCCAGGCGCTCTTCGCGTCGGGCATTCTGGCCAAGACGGACCCCGTTGCGGCGTCGGTCATGGCGAAGCGCCTGCAGCCGACCGCCTTCCCGCCCGGCTGCGTCCTCGATGATCAAGACGACTTCGGAATGCGCCTGTACGTGATCGTTTCCGGCAAGGTCAAGGTCTGCTGCCGGCGCCACGACGGTCAGCAAGTGGTCCTCGCCGTCCTCGGGCCGTCGGAAATCTTCGGCGCCATCACGCTTTTCGACCCCGAGGCCAACGAGTTGAGCGTCACCACGCTGACCGATGTCGTCGCGGTGCCGATCGAACGCCGGCAATTGTTGCGCTGGATGGCCGAACGCCAGGAGGTCACCGACCAGGTGTTGCGCCTGTTCGCACGGTGGGTCAAGCGCACCACCGACTCGCTGGTGGACGTGGCGTTCTCCGACACCGAACGGCGGATCGCCGGGCGGCTACTCCTGTACAGCCAGCGGTTCGGCCGGCAAGAGCAAGGCGCGGTGCGGGTGCTGCAGGACCTGACGATCACCGATTTCGCGCGTTTCGTGGGCGTGGCCCCCAAGACGGTCGACCTGACGTTGCTGGACTTCGAAAGCCGCGGCTGGATCCGGATGGACGGCGACAGCGTGGTCATCGTCGATGGGCAGGCGCTCAGGTCGATGTCGGCCATGAGCGGCGCGGAATCGCCGGGCGCCTGACGTGTTCGATCGATTCTCGCTGGCGGACCTGCGCACGCGGGTGGTGTGCGCGCCCATGGCGGGCGGACCATCGACACCGGCGTTGGCCGCGGCGGTCAGCAACGCCGGTGGGCTCGGGTTCCTGGCAGGCGGCAAACTGTCCGCCGAGGACCTCGCCGACGCGATCGAGGCCACCAGATTTCTCACATCCGGCCCGATCGGCGTCAACCTGTTGGTGCCACAACGCAGCATGGTCGGCTCGGCGGAAGAGATCGACGCCTACGCGGCGGTTCTGGAGGCGGAGGCCGAGTACTACGGGGTGGTGTTGGGCGAACCGCGCCACGACTACGACGAGTGGGCCGCCAAGCTCGAGGTCGTCTACGACCTGCGGCCCGAGGTGGTGTCCTACACCTACGGCCTGCCGAGCAGGCTGGAATGCCGGCGGTTGGGCGCGGTCGGGGTCGTCAACGTCGCCACCGTGACCACGGTGCACGAGGCATTGTGCGCGCTGAGCCGCGGGGTGGATGCCCTGGTGGCGCAGGGGCCGGCCGCGGGTGGGCACCGGGCGACCATCGACCCGCGTGCCGTGCCGCCCGACGATTCGCTCGACGAGCTGGTGGCCAACCTGACGGGCTGCTGCGAGTGTCCCGTCGTCGCGGCCGGCGGAGTGTCGACGAGCGCGGACGCGCGCAGGCTCTTCGACGCCGGCGCCGCCGCGGTGCAACTCGGCACCGCGTTCCTCCTCGCTGACGAGGCCGGCACGAATGCGGTTTACCGTGCGGCGCTTCGCAGTCCGGCGTTCGCCGGGACGGTGGTGACCCGCGCGTTCACCGGTCGCTACGGGCGGGCGCTGCGCAACCGGTTCACTCAAACCTACGACCGCCACGCCGTTTTCGGGTTTCCCCAAGTCGCCGCCATGACGGCACCGCTGCAGGTCGCCGCGCTGAAGATGGGCGACCCGCACGGCGTCGCGCTGTGGGCGGGATCGGGTTTTGCTGCGGCGCAGCCGGGTTCAGCCGCGGACATCATCGACGGGCTGGTGGGCTAGGGCGCGCGCTTCGCGCGGCGTCACCCCGAAATGCTGTTTGAACACCGCCTCGAACGTGCTCATCGAGCGGAACCCGCTCTCGAAGGCGATGCTGGTGATCGTCGTGCCCGGGGACGACCCGCGCAGCAGGTCGGCGGCGCGGTTTACCCGGGCGCTGCGGATCAATTCGCTGGTCGTGGTGCCCGCCTGCTGCAACGCCAGCTGGATCTGCCGCACCGACCAGCCCAGCGCGGCGGCGATCGCCCGCGGGCTCAGCTCCGGGTCTCGGGAGTGCGCGGTGACGTACTGGCGGACGGCGTGCTCGACCGAGTTCAGCGTGTCCGGCAGGCCGCAGCGTTCGAGCATGGACGCGATGAGCAGGTCGGTCAGCGTGGTGCACGATCGGGTGAACTGGTAGCTGTCGAGGGTGCGGTGCTGTTGGCTGACGGTCGACAGCATCGAGAACACCACCGAGCCCAGCCCGTTGCGCAGGTCTACCACCGTGGGATGCCGGTCCATGGCGGCGGGGCAGCTGACGTCCGTGGCTTCGAACGTCCAGCCCCGCACCCCGAACGCGTGGCGAACCTGCAGGGGGCGCGCCTTGGTGAGCACTGCCGCCTGGCCCGGCACCAGCCGCATCTGGACCCCGCTCTGCTCGACCTCCAAAACGCCGTGGCGGGCGACCAGCAGCAGGTTGCCCTGGCGGTCGTCGGCCTTGACGTCGGCGTCGGTGCGCACATACCGCAGAGCGTCCGACCAGAAGTCGACCAGCTGATGGGTGGCGTTGCGCTGCACCACGGTGCCGCCACGGAACACCGGCGGATCCGCGAAATGCAGTTGCAGCGAGCCGTGATTGGTGCGGACATGCTCGACCCAGTACTCGGAGGGCTCGCCGGGGGCGTATGCCGTGTCGATCCATTCGACCGTGTAGTCCGCCGGGCGCAGCGGCTCGGCAACAGCGACGTCTCGGGATGTGCACGTCATAGACCGCCTCCAGCAAGCTTGACCAGCGCCGTCAGTCTTCAGCGCGTTAACAGGAGTAACGGGGGACTTTGAGACCCGGTTCACTGCCATCGCGCGCGCCGTACGCGACCGGGCGGTTTCCGTGCGCACCGCAGGTAGCCCCCCGCCTCCTCAGCGGGCGCAGGCCGCCCGCATCGTCACCGAGCGCCAAGTCACCGCTAGCCCGATGGCGGTGACCTGC
>NZ_LZKC01000185.1:0-33946 GCF_001672685.1 Mycobacterium sp. E2462 | reverse complement strand
CACCACGTCGACTTCCATTTCGACGCCCAGGGTACCCAGCTCGAAGTGCTCGGGCCGGACCCCCACGACCACCTCGCCCGCGGCCGCCGTTGACGAGACGATGTCGCGCGACAGCGGGATCAGCCAATCCCCCAGCGCCACCGCCGAATCCACCACGGGCAGGGTGAACAAGTTCATCGCCGGGGATCCGATGAACCCCGCGACGAAAACGTTGCACGGATTTCGGTAGAGCTCCCGGGGCGGCGCGAACTGCTGCAGCAGACCGTCGCGCAGCACCGCGACCCGGTCGCCCATGGTCATGGCCTCGACTTGATCGTGGGTGACATAGACCGTGGTGGTCCCCAGCCTGCGCTGCAGCGCCGCGATCTGATTGCGCGTTTGCACCCGCAGCTTGGCATCCAGGTTGGACAGCGGCTCGTCCATCAGGAACACCTGCGGGCGGCGCACGATCGCGCGGCCCATGGCCACCCGCTGGCGCTGCCCCCCGGACAGATCCTTCGGTTTGCGCTCGAGATAAGGCTCCAGGTCGAGCAGCCTGGCGGCGGCCAACACCCGTTCGGCGATCTCGGCCTTCGGCGTCTTGGCGATCTTCATCGCGAAGCCCATGTTCTGCGCGACCGTCATGTGGGGATACAGCGCATAGTTCTGGAACACCATCGCGACGTCACGCGCCTTCGGGTCGACGTGGGTGACGTCGCGGTCGCCGATCCGGATGCTGCCGGAGTCGACGGTCTCCAGCCCCGCCACCATCCGCAGCGAGGTGGTCTTGCCGCAGCCGGACGGCCCGACCAGCACGACGAATTCCCCGTCGGCGACGACGAGGTTGAGGTTGTCCAGCGCCGGGCGCTCCGCGCCGTGGTAGCGCCGCGTCGCCTGGTCGAAAGTCACCGACGCCACGATTACCCGTTCAACCCGGTCACGGCGATGCCGCGCACGAACGAGCGTTGCGCGACCGCGTAGACGAGCACCAAGGGCAGCATGATCAGCATCGAGGTTGCCATCAGCACCGGCCACCGGGCAACGTACTCGCCCCGCATCCGGACCAGCCCGAGGGTCAGCGTCGCCAGGCTGTTGCGCTGAATCATCAGCAGCGGCCACAGGAAGTCATTCCAGACGTTGACCCAGGTGAGCACCGCCAGCACCATCACCGCCGGGCGGGCGTGCGGCAACAGGATCCGCCAGTACACTTGCCACGGCGAACAGCCGTCGAGAATCGCCGCCTCCTCCAGATCCGTTGGTAGCGTGCGGAAGAATTGCCGCATCAGGTAGGTGCCGAACGCGCTGCCGAAGAATCCGGGCGCGATCATCGCCCACGGCGTGTCCACCCACCCCAGGGTCCGCATCACCAGAAACTGCGGGATCACCGTGACGGTCAGCGGCACCATCAACGTGGCCAGGTATAAGACGAACAACACGTCGCGGCCCCGGAAGTCCAGGCGCGCGAAGGCATATCCCGCCAACGAGCAGAAGAACACGTGCCCCGCGGTGACGCAGCCGGCGTAGACGACGGTGTTGAAGAACATTCGGCCGAACGGCATCAGCGCGAACACCTCGGAGTAGTTCGACCACCGGGGATGCGCCGGCAGCAGTTTGGGTTCGCTGATCTCGCCCTCGGTCTTGAGCGAACCCGACACCGCCCAGGCGATAGGAAACAGCGCGCACCAGGCGATGACGGTCAACGAGGCGTAGACGACGCCGGCGCGGACGACCGCGCGCGAAACGAGGCCCCGCCGCTGGGCTTGCGCGCTTCTAGGTGAGCCCACGCGAGTTCTCCCAGGATCGTCGGTGGCTCAGGCGCAACTGCAGCACGGTGAGGACCAGCAGCACGGCGAACATCACCCATGCCAGGGCCGAAGCGTAGCCGAATTCCAGGAACCCGAAGGCGTGCTGGAACAACATGATTCCGAGGACGTAGGTGCCTGATTCCGGCCCGCCGCTGGGACCGGTGAGGACGTACACCAGGTCGAAGGCCTGGAATGCGTGGATGACCGAGATGACGACGACGAACGAGATCGACCCGCGGATGAGCGGCATGGTGATGGAGACGAATTGGCGTATTTCGCCGGCCCCGTCGATCTTGGCCGCCTCGTACACGGTCTCCGGGACGCCCTGCATGGCGGCCAGCAAGATGACGGTGGTGAACGGCACGCTCCGCCAGATGCTGACCAGACACAGCGACGCCATGGCCCACCGGGGTTCGACCAACCAGGGGATCGGCCCGATGCCCACCCAGCCGAGCATGATGTTGAGCAGCCCGTTGTCGGTGTTGAACACGAATTGCCACACCACCGCCATCACGACCGACGAGATGGCCAGCGGCAGAAAGACGATGGTGCGGAAGAACCCCATGCCCCTGACCTTTTGGTTCAGCACGGCGGCGACGACCAGGCTGATCGCGACCGTGGGAACCACGGTGCCCACGGTGAAGATCACCGTGTTGCGGATGGCGATCAGGAACAACGGGTCGGAGGTGAACAGGTCATGGAAGTTCTTCAAGCCCACGAACTTCGGGGGCCGGAACACGTCCCAGTTCTGCACGCTCATGTACAGCGAGAAGCCGAGGGGAAACACCATGAACACGGCCACCGCGAACAGGTTGGGCGCGACGAACATCCGTCCCGCCCGTGCGCGGCGCCGGGCGGCGACGGAGTCGTTGCGGCGCTGGGGGTGCGCCGCGTCGTGGGCCGGGTCGACCGCGTTGACCACACTCATGGGCTGCGCAACACCTCGTCGATGGGGCCGGGCAGTGCGGCCAGCGACGACGCGGGCCGGCTGCCCCGCAACACCGGCCCGAAGTTGCGGTCCATCAGGGCGTTGACCTTCTCCCAGGCCGGGGTGATGGGCAGGCCCTGCGAGACGGCCGGTCCCTGGGTGAGCACGCTGAGGTTACCCACCCGTTGGTGGGCCTTGGCGAACCCCGCCGAGTTCAGGGCGGACCGCAACACTGGCACGAACAGGCAGGTCTCGCCGATCAACTCCTGCCCGACCGGGCCGGTCGCGAACTTGACGAATTCCCAGGCTTGTTCGATGCGCCGGCTGCTCGACGCGATGGCCAAGCCGGTCGCGCCGATGTCCGAACACGCGGCATGCCCGGCTGGCAGGGCCGGGCCCACCGGCAGCGGGGCAACGTCGAAGTCCAGCCCCTCGGCCCGGATGTAGGTCTGGTAACGCCAGTGACCGCCCAGCGCGATCGCGGCCCGGCCGAACGCGAACAGGTTGGGCGTGGACATCGACTGGGTTTCGGAGGCGTTGGGGGCGACTCGGTACCGGTTCGCCAGATCGGCGTAGAACTGCACCGCCTCGATGAACGCGTCGTTGTCGAAGTTGAAGTGCGTCGGGTTCAGGCGTGGCGTCGACCACGGCACACCGTTGTTCATGGCGAACAGCCCGGCGGAGTAGTACGAGCCCCAGGTGTTCACGAATCCGTATTGGGCGGCGCGCCCCGAGGCGTCCCGCTTGGTGAGCGCTCGGGTGGCGTCGAGGAATTCGCCGAACGTCCAGGGGCGTTCCCACGTCGTGGGCGGCGGCGCGACACCCGCCTCGGCGAAGAGGCGTTTGTTGTAGAACAGGTAATTCCCCGACCACTGCTCGGGCAGCGCGTACTGCGCCCCGTTGAACGTGAAGGTTTCGTAGAGCGGCCCGATGCTGTCCGCCTTGAGTTGTTGAGCGAACGCCCGGTCGCGGGCCAGCAGCGTGTTGAGGTCCAGCAACACCCCGCGGGCAGCAAGTTCGGCGTACGACAGTTCCCAGGTCATCAGCACGTCGGGGCATTTGCCACCCGCGCAGAAGGTCGAAAGTTGTTGCATAACCCCGGGTCCGGAGAGGATCGCCCGAACCTTGATGTCGGGATGCTGGCGCTGGAAAGCCTCGACGACGCGCATCCTGGCGTCGCGCTCGTCGGGATTGGCCGCGAAGAAAAAGGTCAGCGCGTCGTCGTCGGGGGCGCAGCCCGCGGCCCACGGCGCCAGCGCGCTGACACCGAGCGCCCCGGCGCCGCGCAGCAAATCCCGCCGGCCCAACGGCTTATCGAGCATTGCACTCCCGACGGTGTTTCGGCGCCGTCCGGGCGGCCGGCGCCGTCTGCCCTCCTTGGTACCGCAAGACGTTGCGAAGGTCACGGCCGCGCGTCCTATCTCGAAGGGCGTGCCGCGACAGCGGCGTCTGACGGTGTCGATTGTGCGCCGACCCGCACCCGGGACGGGGATGACGCGCCGCCACAAAGCCGCTGCGCGACAGCGCAATGCCGGAGGCCACCACGTCAGGCGGGAAAATAGCGGATGCGGTCGATGGCGTTACCCCGCCATGCCGCCTCGGCGAACAGGATTCCGCGGCCGTGACTCGAGTTGACCGCGACGGCGACGGTGGGGCCGGCGCTGTTGATCTTGGTCGGACTGGCGTTGTCCAATTGCGTGGCCAGTTCGGGGAGGTCAAGGGGTTCGCGATCCCCCAAAGTGATTGCGGCGGAGGGCGACAACGCGCGCGCCGCGGCGGCCGTGTCGCCGCGGGCCGCGGCGCTCAGAAACGCCCGGACCAGCGCCTTGTGCCGCGAGCCCGCCCGCCGGAACCCCGCCAGGAAACCAGCGGTGCCGCGCGGTCCCTGGTTAGCCCACAACGTCGCGGACAGGCGCAGCGCGGGCGCCGCCGCGCGCGTCCCGCTGCGCAGGAATTGCGCCATCATCGCCGGCAGCTCCCAGTAGGCCCGCAGTTCGCCAATGTGCCACTGGCCCTGCTCTTCTCGCAGGTCGTAACGCAGGAACGCGGGGATGTACATCGTGACGCCCCGGCCCATCGCCACTTCCAGCTCGAGGTCGCGCAGCACCACGGCCCCGAAGACGATGTCGAGGTCCCGATGGAAGGTGATGTCCCGAGGACCGATGAAGGTGTCGTAGAAGCGGCCGATCTGTTGGTGCCCGACATGCGGGCGCGAACCGACCGGATCCTCGATGCGACCGTCGGCGGTGAACAGCGACACCCACCCGGCCCGATCGTGCGCGGCCGCCGCCTGCGGGGAGCGCTCCACCGCGGCGAGCAGTTGTTCGCGGTCGGACGCTGTCGGCATCACATTCTCCCTACCAGCTCGATGCCTTCGGCATGCATCTTTGCCAGCGCCTCGGCCGCCGACGCCGCCGCCACGGCGGCGGTCAGGTCCACCAGCACCCGCGTGCGCAGGCCGGCCCGTGCCGCGTCCTGGGCGGTGCGGCGCACACAATGGTCGGTGGCGATGCCCGCGACGTCGACCTCGTCGATACCGCGTCGGCGCAGCCAGTCCAGCAGCGGCGTGCCACGCTCGTCGGCGCCCTCGAATCCGCTGTAGGCCGCACCGTAGGCGCCTTTGCGGAACACCGCGTCGATCCGCTCGGTGTCGAGGTCGGGCCGAAAGTCCGCACCGGGCGTGCCGGCGATGCAATGCGGCGGCCACGACGACGAAAAATCCGGTCGATCCGAGAAGTGATCTCCCGGATCGACGTGGAAGTCCTGGGTGGCCACTACACACCTGTATCCCGGCGCCGCGGCCAGGTGGGTGTTGATCGCGGGAGCCACAGCGGCTCCCCCTGGCACGGGCACCGAGCCGCCCTCGCAGAAATCGTTTTGCACGTCGACGATGATCAACGCTCGCACGGCTCCACCCTATCCGGTCCGGACCGCCCGATTGCGTTCGATACAGCCGTTAAGCTGCGCATATGGCCGGGGCGGTTTGCTCGTCAGACAGTCGGGTAATACAGCCGCCATGGTGATCCGGAGAATCGCGCGACCCCTGTTATCAGCAGCATTCATCGGCCAAGGCATCAACTCACTGCTCAACCCGAAGACGGCGGCGGCCGCGGCCGCGCCGGCGGTGGACGGTTTGCAGGCGTTGCCCGATTCGGTGAGCAGCAGCATCCCCAGCGACCCCGAAACCTTCGCGCAGATCAACGCGGCGGTGCAGATCGGCGGCGGCCTGCTGCTCGCCACCGGCAAGCTGCCCCGCGTCGCGTCGGCCGCGTTGGCCGTCACCGTGCTTCCGGCCAACCTCGGCGCGCACTCGTTCTGGAACGAGATCGACCCCCAGGCGAAGGCGCACAAGCGTCAGCAGTTCCTCACCGATCTGAGCCTGCTCGGCGGCCTGTTGATCGCGTCCGCGGACACGGCGGGTAAGCCCTCGCTCGGGTGGCGCGGCCGTCAGGCCGCCGAGCGGCTCTCGGAGCGGGTGTCGTCGGCGCTGCCGGGATCCGATGACTCGTTCGATCCCGACTTGTCCGAGCTCGGCGAGAAGATCGTGCACGGGCTGCAGATCGGCGCCGAGCGGGGCCGCGAGCTGGCCGCCACCGCCGCGGAACGCGGCGCGCCGTACGCCGAGGCCGCGCTGGAACGCGGGCGCGGGCTCGCCAACACCGCCGCGGAGCGCAGCGCCCCCTACGCCGAGGCCGCGCTCGAGCGTGGCCGCGACTTCGCCAGCACCGCCGCGGAACGCGGTAAGCCGCTGGCCAAAAAGGCCCGCAAGCGTGGCGAGGAGTGGGCCGACGACGCCGCCGACCAAGCCGCGTACCTGGCCAAGAAGGCGCGGCAGCGCAGCGAGGAGCTGGCCGACGAGGCCGCCGACTGGGCCGCGCCGTTGGCGAAGAAGGCGCGCAAGCGCAGCGAGAAGTTGGCCAAGAAGGCGCGCAAGCGGAGCGAAAAGCTCGCCGAGCAGGCGCGCAAGCGCAGCGAAAAGCTCGCCGAGCAGGCGCGCAAGCGCAGCGAGAAGCTGGCCGAGCAGGCGCGTGACCGCGGTGAGGAACTGGCCGAGACGGCCCGCCAACGGGGTAGTTACCTCGCCGACACTGCGCGCGAGCGGGTGGGGGCGCCGGCCAAGACCGGGCGCGCCAAGCTGCCTTGGTGAACTAGTCCGGCCAGCGGGACCGCAGTTCCTCGGGTGCCCAGGACGGCCAGTCCGGGGCGCCGACCGTGACGCCGCCGCTGAATTGGGCGACGATCCGGGGCCCGCGAAGGCGGCTGTTGTCGTAGGCCGTGACGCTGTCGCATCGGGTGATGGCGTCGGCCACCTGAGCCCAGAGGCGGCGGTGCCGTTGCCGGATTTTCACCTCCGGCACGTCGTGGCCGCCCGCCTGCACGCGGTGCCGGACCCGCTCGACCGCGAGGTCTTCCGGGATGAGCAGCGCGTGCAGGACGACGGTGAAGCCCGCGCGGCGCGCGGCGTCGACCAGGTCCAGCTTCGACGGGTGGGAGAACACCGTCTCGGCGATGAACGACCGACCCAGCTCGATCAGCTTCGCCCTGGTGTCGGCGGCGATCCGCGCCGCCTCGTAGGAGTGTCCGGCCGGGTCGGCCGGCCAACGCTGCCTGGCGATTTCGTCGGCGTTGACCACGAAGCTGCGCGGCAGCAGCGGCGCCAGGGTGAGCGCGATGAAGGTGGATTTGCCGGCGCCGTTGGGCCCGACGACCACGTCCAGCCGATCCATCGGGCCGCCGGGCTATCGCCGCGGGATCAGCGACGCCCCGCGAGCACCACCGCGGCACCGTCGGGGCGGTGCTCGACGATCTCCCCGGCGTCGTTGAGGGCCACGGTGGTGACGCCCTGCGCGGCCAACGTCGCCCCGTAGTGCGTGCGGGCCAGGCTTTCCTCGATGGCCGCGGAGATTTCGGCGTTGAACACGACGCCCTCCTCGACGGTCAGCTCGCCGGTGCCCAGCCGACCGGCCAGCGCGGATTCCACGCGGCGCCGCGACGCGGTCTGCTGGCTGGAGACGGCCCGGCCCACGCGGGCCCAGTGGTCGAGTTGCTGTTTGGCAGAGCGGCTTTGGCGGGCACCCTCGGCGGCCGCGCTGTCCATCAGGTCGGAGGCCACCCGCGTGACCCGGTCGAGGGACTTCTCACTCGACGTCGGGGCGGATTTGTTGGCGGATCTGGCCATGGCAGACTCCCGAGGCGATGTGCAGCATTCCGTTACGGCTTGTAGCACAATGCTACACCGTGCACCGCCGCGCTGCGCTTTCCTAGCCAGTGTGCAGCGCCGCGACGGCGGCGTCGACGATGGCGTCGACACCGGGGCCGACGTCGACGGTCGCGCCGGCCTCGTCGGCGCCCAGCGGCTCCAAGGTGTCGAGTTGCGAGCGGAGCAGGGCGGCGGGCATGAAGTGGTCGACGCGCGTCGACAGCCGGCGTGCCAGCAGCTCCGGAGAACCGATCAGGTGCAAGAACGCGGCGCCCGGGCAGTGCGCACGCAGCTGGTCGCGGTAGCTGCGCTTGAGCGCCGAACAACTCGCGACGCCCCCCGGATGGCTCGCCAGCCACTCGCCGACCCGGGCCAGCCAGGGATACCTGTCGTGGTCGTCGAGCGGCTGACCGGCGGCCATCTTGGCGATGTTGGCCGCGGGGTGCAGGGCGTCGGCGTCCACGAACGGCGCCCCCAGGCGGTGCGCGAGGGCCGCCCCGACGGTCGACTTGCCGGAACCCGAGACGCCCATCACCACGATGGGTGCTGACCGGCTCACCCGGGCGGGCCGGCGAGGTTGCGGTTCCATTCGAGCCACCCGACGCCGCCGCGGCCGTCGGCCGTGCGGACGGTGGCCCACACCCGGGGGAACTGGCTGACCCGCCCGTCGGCCGCGGTGAGCAGCACGGGCGCCTGACCGCGCACCTCCGCTTCGGCGGTGACATTCACCGGCCGCAGAGTCAACGCCACCTCCAGCGGTAACCCGTTGTCGCCGAATGACTCTCGGGACGTGACGGCCTGCAGCTCGGTGACGCGGGCACCGGGGCCCTGGTCGTAACCGATGGTCAAGGCCGGCGCGCCGGGGATCCGAATGTTCACCGCGTGCAGATGGCTGCCGTCGTCGAGGTGCAGGGCGCTCCACATCCAATCCATGCCCCACCAGTCGCGCACCCCCCAGGAGTGGTCGCGCTGGCCCGCCACGGCGTCCAAGCGGTAGGTGGCGTCGTCGACGGTGACGGTGCCGGACACCGTGCACGGGATCTCGTAGCGCGTCGTCACCCGGTAGGCGTAGGGCGTGCCGTCGGTCGTCCACTCCAGGTTCATCGAGACCTTGACGGGCGTGCCCGCCTCCCCGCGCAGCAGCGCCGACGGGTCGGTGTAGGCCTGACCGCGACCGCGGACCTCGACCCGGTAGGTGTGCAGCGGCTCGACGACGCAGTGCCCGATCTCGACCGCGCCGGTGCGCACCGTCCACGGGTCCTCCGGCAGCGCGACGTTCGTGTCGACGAGGGCCACTGTCGGCAGATCGGGGCCGCACAGCAACGCGTGTACCCATGCGGTGCGCTGGTTGGCTACCAGGCCGAGGCGGAACCAGCCGCCCAAACCCTGTGCGGGGTCCGCGAAGTCGGCGTACCAGCTCTCGCTCCATAGCGGTTCGGCGGTGGGCGGATGGGCCCGTTCGTCCTCGGGTGCCGGTTGCAACGGTTCGGGCGCGGCCGCGTCCGGCAGCGTGGCCAGCGCGTCGGTGTCGAGCACGTGATCGCAGTGTCGTCGCAGCAGGGTCATGAACATCAGGTCGCCGCGATCGGTGCGCTCGACCAGCATCGAGGACACGATCGCCATCATGACGCCGAAGAAGCTCTGCCGGCGCACCCCCTCGGCGATGTCGGCCAGCGTGAGGGGCGCCTCGGGACCCAGCGCCTCGTGGTAGGCGCGCAGCAGCGCGTCATAGTGCTGCCGCCGCTGTGCAGTGGGCAGCGCGCAGCCCACGAAGTAGGCCAGGTCGGTCAGCGCCGGCCCCCACGACACGGTCTGCCAATCGACCACGGTCAGCGCGCGTTCGGCGCCGGCGCCGCCGAACAGCATGTTGTCGAGCCGGTAGTCGCCGTGCACCAGGCCGTGCATCCGCTGCGCCGCGTCGCCCTCTTGGGCCAGGTAGCCGTCGAACGCTCCGACCAGGCGCTCACACACCGCGCGGTGCTCGGGCGCGATCTGCGCGCCGTACCGGTCGAGGAAGGCCGCGTAGAGCGGGGCGATCATGGCCTGGTTCAGCGGGGATTCGCGGTTGAGCCACGGCGCGTCGGCCAACGACGGATCGCCGAGCAGTGGACCGTGCAGTCGTCCCAACTCGACCGCGCCCAGACGCGCCTGCTGCAGGGTCGCGCCGGCGATCTCGTCCCCGACGACGGCCGGGCCGGCGTCGCCGAGCAACAGGTCGAACGCGCCCGTCGAGGAGTCGACCGCGGCGTGGTAGCACGGCGCGATGGGGCCGCCCAGGCGTGGCGCGATGTCGCGGTAGAACCGGACCTCGCGCTCGTAGAGCCCCAGGGCCTGCCCGGTCTGCCGGCTGATCGGGTCGCTGGCCGCGACCTTGAGGACCACCGACGGGGGGCCGGCGGCCGTCCCGTCGGCGTAGCCCAGCGTGACGCGGTAACACTCGCTCATCTGGCCGGTGCCGATGCGCTCGACGGCGAAGTCCGCGACCGGTCCGGTGCCCAGCATCGCCGCCAGCCAGGAGGCGGTCAGGTCACTGGGTCGCTCGAGGACAGACTCGGGGTCGGCGCGCATGGGGCTCAGCGTGCCAGGTCACTGGGCCAGTGAGAAGCCGTCCCACGCCATGCGCCGCTCCGGGTGCGGGTCGAACTCGACCCGCGTCTTGTTGTCGAAGACCATGACGGCGCGCTCGTCGGCGGTGTAGGCGGGCCAGTCGTCGCCGGGAACGCCGGTGCGGCTGAACCACCGCCAGCGCCGTTGCACCTGATTGCTCACCCGCAGCGCGGCGCGCCGGTCCGCCGCGGCGGTGAGCAGCTGTCCGAACCGGCTCCGATAGACGTCGAACACCGCGAACAGCTCGGTCGCGTGCGTAGCCCCCAGCCCGGACCAGCGCAGGGTGCGCGGGGCGAAGTCGTACCGGTAGAGATAGGTGGGCGCGTGGGCGCCGTGCGCCTCGGCGATCTGCCAAGCCGCGGAGCTGAACGCGAAGTCGCCGCCGAGCTGGATGCACGCCGACGAGCCCGGGTAGCCCGGGTACGCCGCCGTAATGCGTTCCCGCGCCGCGGGTTCGGTGTCGGCCAGCAACTCCTCGATCATCGAGCGATTGGTCGGCAGCAGTCTGAGGAACCGGGTGAACAGGCGGCCCTCCTCGGCGTTGGTGCCCACGATCAGCGGAACGCGATGCGCCCGGCCTCGTCGCATGGCGTCGACGGGATCGAGCGGCAGGACGTCGTCGCCGCAGACCGGCCCGATCGGAAAGGCGCCCAGCCTGCTCTCCATGCCCTGCTCGATGAGCCGGTGCTGCGCATCCACCAATTCCGCGGAGGGCACCCGCATCAGCGCCTCGGCGGCGTCGCGGGGCCGCACACCGAGCAGATCGGCGTAGCGGGTGGCGAATTGCGCCGCGGTCGCCTGCGAACGGACCATTCCCGACGCCGGGCTTTCCGCGATCGCCCGGGCGAACAACCCCTCGGCCTCCGGCACCGCCAGCAACGTGGCGGTCAGGTGCGCGCCCGCGCTTTCGCCGAAGATGGTGACGTTGTCGGGGTCTCCCCCGAACGCCGCGATGTTGTCGCGCACCCACCGCAGCGCCAGCACGCAGTCGCGCAGGAACAGGTTGCCGTCGATGGGAAACTCCGGCGTCGACAGCGACGACAGGTCCAGGCAGCCCAGCGCGCCGAGCCGATAGTTCACCGACACGTACACGCAGCCGCGGCGGGCCAGCGCCGCACCGTCGTAGAGCGGCGTGGCCGAGCTGCCCAGGATGTAGCCGCCGCCGTGGAAGAAGACCATGACCGGCAGCGGCTCGGCCGCCACCGTCTCGGGGGCGACAACGTTGAGCGTCAGGCAGTCCTCGCTCATCGGCTGGTAACGCCCCGCGAAACCGGAGACGCCGAGCAGGGTGTAGCGCCGTTGCTGCGGCGCGCAGTTGGCGAAGCCGTGACAGTGCCGCACTCCCGACCACGGCGCCGCGGGCCGTGGCGCCCGGAAGCGCAACCGTCCCACAGGCGGTTGGGCGTACGGGATGGACCGCCAGCGGTTGACCCCGTCGCGGGTGAAGCCTTCGACGATGCCGATGGTGGTGCGTGCGCGAATACTGCGCTGGTGCATGACCCGACGTTAGCCGACATAACCGCCACGACGCGCGCGCAGCGCCTCAAAGCACCCGCCTGCGGCTAGCCTGACGGGATGCGGATCGCCGCGTTACTCGCCGTGCCCTTGCTGGTCGGCGCGTGTTCGCACACGGTCAGCGGCCGGTCCGCACAGCTGCCGCCCGGCCCGCCGACGAGCTCGACGCCGTCGGCGAGCACCGCCGCCGCGCCGGCCCCGGGCGCCCCGATCGCCCAGGTGATCGCCTGGATCGAGGCGGGGAAACCCGCCGATCCCGCGCGATATCACAGCGCCACCCGCGACGGCACCAGCACCGCTCTAGGTGCCGACACCGCCCTTTCGGCCGAGGCGGGCAAGGTGTCCTGCCTGACCGATGCCGCGCACACCGGCGGCGCCCTGCTCTGCCTGGTCAGCCTCACCGCTCCCCCGCCGCCGCCCACCACGGCCTACGGCGACTGGCAGGGCGGCTGGGTTGACTTCGACGGCAACACGCTGCAGGTGGGGGCGGCGCGCGCCGATCCAGGCCCCTTTCTCAACGGCAACGGCGCCGACCTGGCGGACGGCGCCTCGTTGTTCTTCGGTGACTACCGCTGCCGCGCCGACCAAGCCGGGCTGTTCTGCGTGAACTACGCGCACCAATCGGCGGCGCGGTTCAGCCCCGCCGGCGTCGAGCCGTTCGGATGCCTGCGCCCGGCGCCGGCGCCCGACGGCGTCGGCGTGGCGTTCAGCTGCTGACGCCTCACCAGCTGACGGGAAGTTCTGTCATGCCGTAGATGTTGGCGTCCTTGAACCGCAACTCCTGCTGCGGCACCGCCAATCTCAGGCCCGGCAGCCGTCGCGCCAGCGTCGCGAACGCCACCTGCATCTCAACACGAGCCAGGTTGGCTCCGATGCACTGATGCACGCCATAGCCAAAACTTAGGTGACCGCGGGTGTTTCGGTCACCGTCGAATGATTCGGGATTGTCGACGAATTCGGCATCCCAGTTGCCCGACATCAGGCTCATCATGACAAACTCGCCCGCCCGAATCAGCTGACCACCGATCATCACATCTTCGGTTGCCACCCGGTCGACTTGACTGTGCACGATACTCAGGTAACGCATCAGCTCTTCGACGACGTTCGCGATGACCGCGAGGTCGTCGGTCTGACCGAGTCGCGCAAAGATTTCGGGATGTTCCAGCAGCGCAACAGTTCCCAGTGAGATCATGTTGGCGGTGGTTTCATGGCCGGCCTGCATCATGATGACACCGTTCATGGCGGTTGTGGCCCGGTCGAGCTCGCCCGTCGCCACGTATTTGGTGAGCAGGTGGCTGATCAGGTCATCGCCGGGTTCACGTGCTTTGCGCTCCACCAACTCCTGAATGTAGGCGTACATCGCACCGAACGCCTGACCCCTTTCTGCGTCTGTGGACTTCTGGTCGAGGCCCTTGGTGGTGTTGTGCTGGAAGATTTCGAGGTCTTCAGGTGGCACCCCCAATAACAGTGCGATCACCAAAGATGGCACTGGAAGCGCGAAATCGCGCACCAGATCGGCCGGCGCGCCGTTGGTGATCATTTGGTCGAGATAATGGTCGACCGTCTCCTGGATTTGCGGCCGCCTTGCCTCGCAACGGCGGAAAGTGAAGTTGCTGGTCATCATTCGCCGCAACCGGTGATGCTCGGGGTCATCGGTCCGCGCAAACATCACCACCACCTTGTTGTCGGCATCCGTCGGCATGATGGAATCCGGAATGGTTTTGGCGGACAGAAGCGGATTTACCAACGCCGCCCTGATGTCTTGGTAGCGGCTGACAACCCAGACCGGGTTGCCTTGAAATATCGCCTTCGGCAACCCGGGAGCGGACCGCCAGGTCGCAAACTCAGGCGGTGGTGCCAGCGGGCAACCTTGTGGCCGCGGCAACGGCAAAACGGGAAGTCCCGTGTCGGAGCGGGATTCCTCGGAAGGGGTTGCCATGAAGCGCCTTCCCATTATTGTCGTTTTCCGCCAGTAAAAGGGCGTAGAGCCAGGCTGATTGGCGGCCACATCAGAACACGTTTGCCGAACGCGTTGCGTCCCGTGGGATTCAACGCTCGCTCCACATGACGCCGCGCATCGTCGCCGACAGCGGTATATCCTCCACTGTGATTAGTCCCTGAGGAGCGCGACAGACCCAGTCGATCGCATTGACGGCCCGGCCCGCTGTCGAGATGCAGCCCGCTTCGGTGGAATCCAACTTTGGGTGGGAGACGTGGGTGTTGATCTCGACGCGCGGGTCACCCTCCACGACGACGCGGTGCACGCCGGTGTGCCCATCGGGGGGGAACTCCCAGTCGGGCGCCGCGGCGCTGGTGAGTCTGGTGACGTGCTCGAGCGTGATCACCGGGCGCTCGTCGCGCACCCCCTCGGTGGCAAAGCGCACCGCGGCCATCTGTCCGGGCTCCACCGTCATCATCGTGCAGTCGATGCGTTCCGCGGTGTACCAAGGTTCGACCCGCTGGCGCACGTCATCGAGTTTGATGTCGAGATTGTCGGCCAGGCTGCGGACCTGACCACCCCACATCGACACGATGACCCCAGGCAGAAACATCATCGGTGACGTTTCGTCCTCGGCCGACCCGAAACCCATTGCAGCGCCCGTGAACCCCGCATCGTCATAATTTCCGTAGTCGAAGATTTCCTGCACGGTAATTGAATCCACCCTGGTTGTCAGGCTCACCGCCGAATGCACGAGCGTATCGCCGGAGAAGCCGGGGTCGATGCCGTTGACGTAGAGCGACGTATCGCCGGCTTTGCACGCGGCTTCGAGGGGTGCTCGCAACCAGTCTTCCGCGTGACGAGGCGTGACCAACCACACCAGCGACGTGCCGACGACGTTCACACCGGCTGCCAGGAACCTCACCATCTGGTCGATGGCCTCCATCGGCCGCGTCTCACCCTGCGAGGTGTACACCACACAGTCGGCGCCGAGGTGGACGAGGGCGTCAACGTCGTCGGTGGCGACGATGCCGGTCGGCACGTCGAGTCCGCACAGCTGCGCCGCGTCCTTGCCCACCTTGTCGGCGCTGGCGGCGTGCACCCCGACCAGTTCGAGGTCTGGCCGGCCGATGATGGCTCGCAGCGAATGCCGGCCCACGTTCCCGGTCGAGAATTGAATGACCCTGCGCAACGTTACCTCGCTATTCCCATGACCATTCGATGTCGCATTCAGTCTCAGTAGTCGGGTATCGGCAGCGGCGAATTATTCGAGTCGATGCCGCCGTCGACGTGGAACGTTGCGTTGGTTGCGTAACAGTCGCGCGTGGACAGATACACCGCCAGGCGTCCGAGGTCCTCGACATCGCCCAGACGATGTAGTGGCGTGGCCTCTTGCATCTTTTCCAGCGATCCCGGCATCAAGTCCAGGCTCCCCTTCAACCCGTCGGTCGCGAATGATCCGAGTGCGATGGCGTTGACGCGAATCTTCGGCGCCAATTCCTGGGCCATGGCACGCGTGAGAGCCTCCAGACCGCCCTTGGCGACGCAATAGGCGGTCAAGGCGCGAATGCCGAACCGGGCCGAACCTGACGAAATGTTGATGATGGAACCGCGTCCGGCACTGAGCATGTGCGGGGCCGCGAGCTGGCTCATGATGAAAGCCGAAGTCACACACCAGTCGAACGTGTGCCGAAAGTCTTCGTCGGTGATATCCAAGAAGCGCGCGTAGGTGGAGCCACCGACATTGTTGACGAGAATGTCGATGCGACCGAATCGCTCTATCGCCGTATTCACGACGCGCTCCCCGTCGGGACGCCTCATCGCGTCAGCGACCAGCGCGAGTCCCTTGCCGCCGCTCTTCTCGATACCCGCAACCGTGCCAACGATATCCGCCTCGGTGCGCGCGGTTCCAACGATCGTGGCGCCGGCTTCCGCCAAGACCCGGGCGATGCCGGCGCCGACACCCTTCCCGGCGCCGGTGACGATGGCGACCTGTCCGTCCAGCCGGAACTGTTCCAACGCCATGCTTGGAGCTCCTTCGATGGTGTCTGACGCATTCAATCTACGAAATTTTTCTGACTTAAGTCAATGACTCTTGCTGGCCCGAGTTTGGTCGCGCCGTGCAGCGATGATATCGACTAATCCGCGCAGGCCTTTCTGACGGAAATCCGTCATAATGTACGAGCTACTGGCTGTATCTTGGGTGAGTCAGGTCAACTGTGAGGAACAAAATGGCTGTGACTGAGAGGCCGTCTGCGCGAGAAACCAAGCGCTTGCAGACCCGTGAGCGATTGATGGGCGCCGCGATCGCGGAGTTCGCCAGAGCCGGGATGGCCGAGGCCGACGTCGGTGCCATCGTGGCCGCGGCAGGAGTTGCCCACGGTACTTTCTTCTTCCACTTCCCCACCAAGGAACACGTTCTCCTGGAACTCGAAAGGCGCGAAGAGGAGCGCATTGCCAAGCAGTTCGCACAGTTCTTGAAGTCGAAACACGATCTCGCTGCCGCGCTGGACGAGGCGGTCCGCCTGGTCGTCGGATTGGAGCGCCGGCTGGGTGATGTGCTCTTCAACGACTTTCTTGCGCTTCACTTTTCGCAGACACGCCCGCCCACCGAAGGCGGCCGGGATCACCCGCTGATCGTCTTGGTCGCCCAGGAGATCTCGCTGGCCCAAGAACGCGGCGAGACTGATCCCGACGTCAATGCGATGAACAGCGCGGTGTTTTTCCTGCTGGGCCTGTATGCCCTGTTGATCACCACGAACCACTGGCCGACCGGCCGCGACCTGCTCGACGACTATGTCGCGAGGACACTGCGCAGCATGCGGCCGTGAGCCGTAACGCTAAGGACGTGTGACGCCGCGCAGCGGCATCAACCCAAGCTCGTTGTGGGGACATGGATCCCGGGTCCTCTAATCGTTCGGAGAAGATTGGCAAGGCCGCCGGCGAGTTTGTGCGGTATACCGCAGATCGGTGTGCTGGCGACCAACGAGAAAGACGTCATCGAGGCGCTGGACGCCGACTGCGTGTTCTATGCGCCGCTGTGGTCCGACCCCGACGAGGTACGTCGACTGCTGCGCGCCGGCAAGAATGTCACCCCGAGAACTGGCCGCAGCACTACCACTGCCGGATTCTGATCGGGGGCCATTCACCCACCGAGCTTTCCTAAGGGGCGCGGGATCCGAACGGCGGATACGCGCTGCCAGCGCTACACCTGGGCGGCGATGGGTCCTGCGAACGCGACGACGTGTCAACGACCGTCAGCTGCCTTCAGTCAGCTAATGCCAGCTGATGTCGCTGTAGATGGCCGAACCGGTGCTCAACCGCGGTGTCGTCAGCGGCAAGTCCAGCGATGTCCGGCTGGCTGCGCTTAACAAGAAATGTTATCACTGACTGAAGTCAGTGCTATAGTCCTCCATGTCAACGGCCTCGACAACGCGGAGGAGCTCGTGAACCTGCCGAAGCTGCGCCAGCGTGAGGTGAACGCCACCACGGCCGCCATCGAAACGAGCTCTGTCCGAACAGGTCTGAATTTCGACGAGCATCTCGAGCAGTCGGGGCTGGCGCAGCGTCGAGCCGACAAATGGCTGATCTCCGGCAGCCTGCTGATCGGCACCGCGGCCTTGGGTGTCTTCGGCCTGCCGCTTTTCCTGCGGGGCGTGCAATTGCTGCGCCGCGCCCAGCGTGACGGACTCTCGGTGCGACCGATGCTGGTTACGTTGCTTGGCTACCTGGTCATCATCGACGCCGCGATCAACACCGTGGGATGGGCGCTCGACCTGGTAGCGAACCACACGATATTGGCCCGCGTGCTGCTCAACGGCTGGGGCAACATGTTCGACGCGGGCTACTTCTGGCACTACAACGAACTTTGGGTCGGCGGCGCGGCGGGCCCGGGCGAAAAGGCCATGGAGGTCGGGCTCATCCTGACCGTCTTCACGATGCGCATTGCCGCCGCGATCGGCTTTCTCCAGATGAAGAGGTGGGGCCATCAGTGGATGGTCGTCACGTGCTGGATGGGCGTGGTCATCTGGATCACCTACGTGTTCAACATGACAATGTTCGCCGACGTGCGCTTCGCCGGTGTCGTCCTGCCGGTGGTCGGTTGGTGGCTCTACGACATCTTCTACATCACGCCGTTCCTCGCCATCCCGTATCTGCACACCGTCAACCGCGAGCTCTTCTCCGACTGAAAGCTGGAGGTCAGGTCATGGGCTATCTCTGGGAGATCCTTCGCTATGTGGCCGCGTGGGGCGGCACCGGCCTGGTCATCTGGTTCTGGTACTGGCTCTTCTCCAACATCGGCACATTTTGAGCACTGATACGACACCGATGACTGACAGCCGCGACGCCCACGCCATGGCGCTGGAACGAAGTTGCGCCGTGACCGCCGTCGCGCTCAGTGAGCAACGCCGCGACGGAGTCCGGCTCGTGACGGGCAGCCGTCGCGGATTCGGGCTGAACACGGCGCTCACCTTCGTTCACATCCCCTATCCCGTGCCAACCGAATGGACCCGGCGATCACTGACATGCGGCGTCGCCCTGCAATGTTCGCCGTCAAAGGAGCGCGTCACCGAATATCGGCTGAACGAGCTGACCGCTCGGGAACTGCGGGCACTCACCCTGGTCGAGGCGGGCGTCGCACTCGGGTGGATCGCGGACCGGTGGCCGGGGCTGCTACCCGAACTGCGGCGGCTGCTCCCGGAACTGGCCGCCGAGGCCGCCGACATGGCGGCCGCCGAGATGCTCAATCGGGCGGTGGCATTGGCGGCCACGGGACAAGCATTGACCGTGGCTCCGTTGCTGGGCGAATTACCGCTGGCCTACACAGTGCCGCAGGGCGTGACGGACAAGTTGAGGCGCAGCTTCGGCCGGATGCCTTGGACTACAACGCAGAAGCGTCTGCCGCGGCCGTACTCGGTTGCGGTCGGCGGCGACGGCGGCGTCCGCAATCCGAACTTGCCGCCGCCGAGCCGTCCACAGGACAACGACCTCGACATCACGCCCGAGCACCGGCCGGGGATTCCGTACCCCGAGTGGAACGCGTGGACGAAAAGTTTTCTGCGAGACCACGTTGCGGTCCTGGAGCGCGCAGACGCCACCCGCGACCGCCAGCCCGTGGCCGTCTCCGCCGACCTTCGGAAATGGTTCGAGGAACGGACGCATCGCGCCATGAAGAATCGTCTCGAAGACGGCTCCGATCTGGATGTCGAGCAATACGTCAGGCACTACATCGACACCGCGACCGGCCAGGCGAGTCAGCCACGCATCTTCCGCGAACTGCTACCCAGCAGCCGAGACGTGACCACCGCGCTGCTCTTAGACGGTAGTTCATCATTGGGCGTGCACGGCGGCCGGATCTTTCAGCTGGAATTGGCTTGCGCCGACGCGCTTTCACGCGCCATGAACCGGGCCCGCGAACGTCACGGCATCTTCGTCTTCACCGGAAACACTCGACACCGAGTCGAGGTCCGTTGCCTGAAAAACTTCGAGGACCCCCGGTTTGTGCCACCCAGCGCTCTCGGGCTGCAGACCGGTGGATACACCAGGCTCGGTGCCCCGCTGCGCCATTTGACCAACCGGCTGCTGACCCAACCGTCCGAGCGACGCCTGTTGATCGTCATCGGGGACGGGCTGATCTCCGACGAAGGGTATGAGGGTCGCTACGCCTGGGCGGACGCCGCGCATGCCGTTGAGGAGGCCAATGACGCGGGTGTGTCGATGTATTACGTCGGCGTCGGGCCCACCCGGGTGGATCCCCTTCCGGAGGTGTTCGGACCTCGCCGATCCCAGCGCATCCGGCGCATCGAGGAACTCCCGCGCGTGCTGGCCCACGTTCATCGTGAGCTGGTCGCCGCATGATCCGACGCAAGCCTCGCCAACCAAGGGGGCACCGATGAGCACCGACACGTATTTCGCGAACGGCAACGAAGTCCGGCTGTTTGAATTGGCTTATCAACGCCGCCTGCCGGTGATGCTGACCGGCCCGACGGGATGCGGCAAGACCCGGTTCGTCGAGCAAATGGGGGTGCTGTTGCGACGGCCCGTCGTCACCATCAGTTGCCACGACGACCTCACCAGCTCGGATCTGGTCGGCCGCTTCATGGTGACGGGCGGCGACGTCGTCTGGACGGACGGGCCCCTCACTAGAGCGGTGAAGGTCGGCGCCATCTGTTACCTGGACGAGGTCGTGGAGGCCCGGCACGATTCGCTGGCGATCCTGCATTCGCTCACCGATCACCGCCGCGCCCTTTACCTCGACCGCGCCGACGAAGTGGTCAGCGCGCCAGAGACGTTCATGCTCGTATGCTCCTACAACCCGGCCTATCGCAGCTCACTTAAGGAACTCAAACCATCCTTCCGGCAGCGGTTCGTCACGTTGGGAATGAATTATCTGCCCTCGGACCGCGAGGCCGAGGTGATCGTCGCCGACGCCGGGGTGGAGCCGGCCGCGGCGAAACGTCTCGTGCAGTGTGCGACCGCCATCCGCACCGCGGACAAGGCGTTTCACTTCGAACCGCCGTCCACCCGGGTGCTGGTGACCGCCGCACAGTTGATTGCCGCGGGCGCGAGCGAATTGGAAGCCGCACAAGCCTGCATCCTGGCCCCGCTCAGCAGCGACGGCGCGATCAACGACGGGCTGCGTGAAGTTGCGGCAGCACGGCTAGCCACCTCAAACACCTGAGAAGGGAATCCGCCAGTGAACCAGCAGGAGCAGAAGCGCAAGCGGGCGCTGATCGTCTTCCAGATTGTCATCTATGGCTACCTCCTGGCGATGTTCGGAATCCAGCTGTACATGTCCTTCGCGCGAGGATGGTGGGACCTGTGAACCTCCCGATGCGAAGCCATCTTTCGGGTAACGGCACCACGACCGCTGAGGCTGGCGGCTCGAACACCCTTGACGATCACCACGACACATCCCGCCTGGCTCAGCGCCGGGCTGACAAATGGATGATTGCTGGCGCCGCCTTGATGGGCATGTGGGCCCCCGGTCTGATCGGGTTCCCCATCTTTATGCGCGGCGTCTGGCTGCAACGCCAAGCACTGCGCGCCGGCCTCTCGGTCCGTCCGATGATTGTGACCCTGATCGGCTATCTGACCCTGATCGACGGGATGCTCAACAGCCTGGGGTGGGCCCTGGACCTGGTGGCCAACCACACGTTGATCAACCGGGTGTTGATGGTCGGGTGGGGCAACATGTTCGATGCCGGTTACTTCTGGCATTACAACGAGCTCTGGGTCGGCGGCGCGGCGGGGCCGGGCGAAAAGGCCTACGTGGCCGGGCTGATCCTCACCGTGTTCTCGATGCGGGTGGCCGCCGCGATCGGTTTCCTGCAGATGAAGCGGTGGGGCCATCAGTGGATGGTCGTCACGTGCTGGATGGGCGTGGTGATCTGGTCGGCCTACGTGTTCAACATGACCATGTTCGCCGACGTGCGCTACGCCGGTGTCGTGTTCCCGGTCATCGGCTGGTGGCTCTACGACATCTTCTACATCACTCCGTTCCTCGCCATCCCCTATCTGCACACCGTCAACCGTGAAATCTTCTCCGACTGAACAGGTTCAAGGAGCATGTCATGACCGTAGAGTCACCTACAGCGGAAATAGACCCGGGCGCCGGTCTCGAGCCGGGCACCACTGCCTACTACGCACGCATGCACAGATGGATCAAGCGGGCCGTCCTGGTGTGCTTGGTGGCACTCGTGGTCGAGGGCGCGTTCACGTTGCCGTTCATGGCGGTGTATTACGGCTACCCCACCCTGAGCCTGACCGAAATCTGCAGTGAGCTGCTGAAGATCCGCTATTCCAACGACACCCTGGAGTGCAAGTATCCCTATCCACCGCTCGGACCGCCCGAAGGCGCCGAGGGTAAGGCCACCGCCCAGGACGTCTGGGGTATCCAGCCAATACCCAAGTACCACCGGCTCGGGTTCCGCGAACTCGTCAGGATTCACAACGATCGGCTGGCTCACCAAGCGGCCCAACAGCACGCGGGGCCGCACCCTTGACGTATCGCGTCGTTCAATGGACGACGGGCAACCTGGGCAAGAAATCGGTGCACGCGATCGCCGAGAATTCGTTGCTCGAACTCGTTGGCTGCTACGCATGGTCGCCCGACAAGGTCGGCCGCGACGTGGGCGAGCTGTACGGCATCGAACCCACGGGCGTGCGCGCGAGCGACGATGTCGACGCGCTGCGAACCGGACCCCTAATTGCTCGCGCGCGGAGTGCTGGCGCGCGACTTAAAGGAACCGCATATGCCGGCCACCACCGATGCACCCAGCATCTTCGAGGCCGGACTGCCGACGCTCGGGTATGACGTCACCGAATCGCCACACGCGGTCAGCACACGGCTTCGGGCCGCGCAGCAGCGGGCACCGATCGCTATCGGACCGTTCGGCCCCGAAGTACTCTCCTACGACTTGGCCCGAAGTGTCGTGCGCAACAGCAGACAATTCCCCAGGGACTCCACTTGAGTGTCGCCCAGCGCTACGGCTCGACCACCCGTTTCCGGCAAGGCTTCTCCGGTGACGGCAACTATCTGGAAGAGGTTGACCTGTCGGTATTGGGATTGCCGCTGACGTTCCTGTCCACCAACCTGCCGTGACTTGGAGTAAACCGGTTGACGATCCACCCTGACTCGCCGCTGTGACGACGTTCGGCCCGGGTCAGCGGGTTTGGCCGTTGGCCGACAGCGGCGGGCTGCCATCGGACGCCGGCTCCACCAGGGTGATCTCGCCCGTGCTGCCGTCGACCTCGATGAGCGCGCCGGGCGGCAGCGACCGCGTCGCCCCCTGCGCGTCCACCACGCAGGGGAAGCCGAACTCGCGGGCCACCACCGCCGCGTGCGACATCGGGCCGCCGAGTTCGGTGACGACGGCCGCGGCGTAGCAGAACGCCGCGGTGTAGCCGACATCGGTGACCTCGGCCACGAGGATCTCGCCGGGCTGCAGGTCGTCGATGGTGTCGGGCCGCACGATGCGCACGCGGCCGCGCACCCGGCCGCCGCACACCCCGACCCCGCGCAGCGTCTCCCCGCTGGTCAACTCGGGCGTCGCGGCGACGGCCGGCTGCCAGCTCCCGCTGAACACCGTCGGCGGGGCAACGGCGACCAGCCTGCTCCGCTCGGCGCGGCGGCGGGCGACGAGCTCGGCGACCTCGGCGGGCAGCGCGTCGACCTCGTCGACCAGCAGGTAAAAGACGTCGTCCACGCGGTCGAAAACCCCCGCCTCGACCATCCGGCGGCCGTATTCGCGCAGCAGCGCGCGCAGCACCCAGTTCGCCCGCACCATCTTGTCGCGGCGCACCTCGCGGTCGCGCAGCTGCCGCACCGCCAGCGCGGCGATCGGCTTGGCGTGCAACGGTATTGAACTGTGTTCGGGTTCGGGCGCGGCGGGCCCGTTGACCGCGCGGGCCACCATGCGGACCAGCAGTTCCGGGTCGTCGGCGTAGCTGGTCGAGAGCATCTCGAGTTCGGCGGGGCCGCGGTGCCCGATCAACGCCAGCTCGGCGAGCACCGCGGCGTGAAACTTCGGCGCCTCGGCGGCCAACGCGTCCAGGCGCTGGCCCGGCTGGGCCAACAGGCGAAGGACGTTCGGGTCGCGGCGGGCCGCCGACACCAGCCGCTGCATCGCCTCGACCGAGCGGGCGCTGGCCAGCTCCGGGCCGGCCGACGGGGCGGCCGGGCGCCCGGTCAGGCCGCGCAATAGCACGTTGAACGCCGCGCACAGCATGAACGATCCCGACGCCAACACCCACGCGTGCACGACCTCGTCGCGCGCCAACAGGATCAGGCTGCGCAGCCGGGCGTCACCGAGCCGGGTGAGGTCACCGGCCGTCAGGCGCTCCAGGCGGTCGACGTCACCGACGAAGTCCTCGGTGTCCCGCGGTGAGCCGGCGCTGAGCCCGACCAGGTTCACCCCGAACACCCCGATGTTGCGGATGGTGC
The DNA here is from genome assembly GCF_001672685.1 of Mycobacterium sp. E2462. Classification (NCBI taxonomy): domain Bacteria; kingdom Bacillati; phylum Actinomycetota; class Actinomycetes; order Mycobacteriales; family Mycobacteriaceae; genus Mycobacterium; species Mycobacterium sp. E2462. The sequence goes on along the minus strand of NZ_LZKC01000185.1, from coordinate 10,027 downwards.
GCAACCGCCTTCGGGCCCAACCGGTTTGCGAGGGCGGGCGCTGTGCGCCGAAGATGGGAAGGGAGCCCATGCTGGGTCCGAAGTATCCGCTGTTGCTGACGATGGTCGAGGGCTTGGCGAAGGGCACGGTCTCGGCCATAAAATGCGCCGAGGTGATGCCCCCGTAGAGCCGGTGGGCGAATACCGCGACGGTGCGCATGGCGATCTCGCGCTGGATCATTCCGCCGGGCCGCAGCCGTTCGGCGATGCCCACCCCACCGGCGCGCACGCCGCGCACCGTCACCGACGCCGACGACGGCGAGAACGGGCCGGGCAGGGCCTCGGACAGATTGGTGGCCAAGTACGTCGGGAAGCGCGGGTCGATCGGCGTGTCGAACTCTCCGTTGACGCCCGCGGGGCCGGCCAACTCGGGCACCACCCCGTCGTCGGCGGGAGCGTCGACCGCGGGCAGGTCGCCGATGAGCGCGAGCCGCCAGGGCAGGGAGAGCACCCGCCCGCCCAACGTCACGCGGCCGCGCACGGACAACGCCGCGTCCTGCACGCATTCGTCGGCGTCCCATGCGGGCGCGAACCCCCAGTCGTCCCGCAGCGTCGAGGTATCCATGCGGGGCGCGTCGCGAATGAGCTCGAGGTCGGCCAGGGCGGCCGAGGCGCTGACGCGCGGCAGCGTCACGAGCGGGCGCCCGAGCGCGGCGGCCAGCCGCCGAAAGCTCGGCGCCCCGTCGGCGGCCACATTGACCGTGCGCGCGGCGAGGTGGGCATCCAGGGTGGCGCGCACCAGCAGACGCAGTGCGTCGTCGAGGTGGACCAGCTGCAGCGGCCGGTCCGGCGCGCCGGCCGGGAATGCCGGCAACGCCAACGCGCGGCGCACCCAATTGTCCACGGCGCGACCGACGATGGGCGCGCAGCGCAGCACCACCGGCTCGACGGCCGAAGCGGCAAGCAGCTCCTCGACGCGGGCCTTCAGCGCGCCGTACGCCGTGCGTGGGGCCGGAAGGTCCGCTTCGGTGTGCGCCGAGCCGTCGTGGGCGTATACGTGCGCGGACGACGGGAACACGATGCGCCCGACGCCGCCCCGCTCCATGGCGTCGAGGACATTGCGGGCGCCCTCGACGTCGACCCGGGGGTCGGCGGCCCACGCGCAGTGCACGACGACGGCCGAGCCGGTGACACAGCGCCGCACCGCGGCCGCATCGCGGATGTCGGCGGTCACGAACGAGGCTGCGCAGGGCCAACTCTCGGGCCGGTGCCGGGCGAGCCCGACGACGTCGTGGCCCTGGCTGAGCAGCCGTGCGGCGAGGCCGCGGCCCAGGACGCCGCCGGCCCCGGTAACCGCGATCCTCACCGGCCGACCCCGTTAGTCGTCATCGTCCAACAGCGCCGCGTTGACCAGGTCGTCGAGGTCCATGTCGGCGATGTCCTTCTCGGTGGACGCCGCCGGTCCCGCCTGGCCGTTGCCGTCGCCGTTGGACTCGTTGGCCAGCGCGAGCAGCAGCTCGAGGATGCCGGCCTGCCGCAACCGCTTGACGGGAATGGACCCGACGACGCGCTGAATGTCGGCCTCGCCCGGCGCTGCGGCCACGGCGGGCCGCTCCGACGCCCCGACGAGCTCCCGGTGGATGTAGCCCGCGAGCGCGGCCGAGTTCGGGTAGTCGAAGATCAGGGTCGGCGAAAGGGCAAGGCCGGTGGCGGCTTTGAGGCGGTTGCGCATCTCGACCGCGGTGAGCGAGTCGAAGCCCAATTCCTGGAACGCGCGGTCCGGGTCGACCGACTCCGGGCTGGCGCTGCCGAGCACGGTCGCGATGTGCGAACGGACCAGGTCCAGCAGGATAGCCTGCTGATCCTCCTCCGCGAGCCCCTCGAGTCGTTGCAGCAGAGCCGATTTCGACTTCGCGGCGGCCAGCGAGTCGTCGACCTGGCGCCGGGTCGGCGCGTTGATCAGGTCCACGAACATCGGTGGCAGCGTCCCGCCGTCGAACTTGACGCGCAGCGCCGCGAAGTCGATGTGGGCGGGCAGCAGGAAGGGCTCGTTGACGATCATCGCCGTGTCGAGCAACTGGAGCGCCTCGTCCGAGGACATCGCGACGATGCCGTCACGGGCGAACCGCGCGAAGTCGACGGTCGCCAACGCGCCGGTCATGGCGCTGGCCTGGTTCCACAGGCCCCACCCCAGCGAGACCGCCGGCAGGCCCCGGGCCTGCCGATAGACGGCGAGCCCGTCGAGGAACGAGTTGGCGGCCGCGTAGTTGGCCTGCCCCGAGGAGCCGACCAGGCCGGCCATCGACGAGAACATCACGAACGCCGACAGGTCCAGATCGCGGGTCAGCTCGTGCAGGTTCCACGCCGCGTCGACCTTGGCCCGCAGCGCCACGTCGACGCGCTCGGGCGTCAGCGACGTCACGACCGCGTCGTCCAGCGCGCCGGCGGTGTGGATCACCGCCGACAGCGGCCGCTGCACCGGGATGTCGGCGATCACCTTGGCCAGCGCCGCCCGGTCGGCGGCGTCACAGGCGACGATCTGCACCTGCGCGCCGGCCGCGGCCAGTTCGGCCGAAAGTTCCGCCGCGCCAGGAGCATCCGGGCCGCGGCGACTCACCAGCACCAGGTTGCGCACCCCATGGCGGGTCACCACGTGGCGCGCCAGCGCCGACCCCGCCATGCCCGTGCCGCCGGTGATCAGCACCGTGCCGGCCGCCCACGCGTCGGGCATGGTCATGACGACCTTGCCGACGTGGCGGGCCTGACCCAGGTAGCGCAGCGCCGCCGGGGCGCGCCGCACGTCGAACACCGTCACCGGCAAGGGCCGCAGCGCTTCGTCACCGAACAGGGCGGCCAGCTCGGCGAGGATTTCCTGGATGCGGTCGGGCCCCGCCTCGAACAGATCGAAGGCGCGGTACCGCACGCCCGGGTGCTCCGCCGCCACCGCGTCCGCGTCGCGGATGTCGGTCTTGCCCATCTCCAAGAAGACCCCGCCCGGCGCCACCAGGCGCAGCGACGCGTCGACGAACTCACCGGCCAGCGAATCGAGCACCACGTCGAAACCGCGGCCCCCCGTCGCCGCACGGAACTTCTCCTCAAACTCCAAGGACCGCGAATCCGAGATGTGCTCGTCATCGAAACCCATGCCGCGCAACGTGTCCCACTTGCCCTTGCTCGCGGTGGCGAACACCTCCAGACCGAGATGCCGGGCCAACTGCACCGCGGCCATCCCCACCCCACCCGCGCCCGCGTGCACCAGGACGCGCTGGCCGGGCTTCGCGGCGGCCAGGTCGACCAGCGCGTAATAGGCGGTGGCGAACACGACCGACGCGGTGGCCGCCGACGTGTGCGACCACCCACTGGGCACCTTCACCAGCAACCGCTCGTCGGTGGTGGCGACGGTACCGGTGCCGTCGGGGAACAGGCCCATCACCCGGTCACCCACGGCGAACGGTCCGTCGCCCGAGCCCGTTTCGAGGACCACCCCCGAAGCCTCGACCCCCATTACGGCGTCCGGGTCCGGGTACAGGCCGAGGGCGATCATGACGTCGCGGAAGTTGGCGGCGATCGCCGACAGACCCACCCGCACGTGGCGCGGTTCCAGCGGCGCGTCGGCGTCGGGAATGCGCTCCAGCCGAAGGTTTTCGAAGGTCCCGTGGCTGCTCATGCCGACCCGCCACGGACCGTCACCGGGCGGCACCAGCACCCCGCCGGCCGCCCGGCTGCCGTGCACCCGCGCGATGTGAATCGTGCCGCCGCGCAGCGCGACTTGCGGCTCGCCGACACTTAGCGCCGCGGCGACCGCGTCCTCATCCAGGGGTCCATCGGCGTCGACCAGCACGACCCGGCCGGGGTGCTCGGTCTGCGCCGAGCGCACCAACCCCCACACCGCCGCGCCCGCCAGATCGGCGACGTCCTCCCCCGGCAAGGCCACGGCGCCGCGCGTCGCGACCACCAGGGTCCCGGCGCGGTCGACGGACAGCCACTCCTGCAGCACGGTGAGGACCGCCCGGGTGGCCGCGTACACCCCGGTGACCACGTCACCAGCCACCGGGACGGAGTTGAACACGTACGCCACCGGCTCAGCGTCGCCGGCTTCGGAATCGATTGCGCCCCAGGCGCGGACGGCGACGGGTGACACCGCGTCGGGCTGCTGTGCCGACCAGACCACCTCGAAGAGCCGGTCCGGGCCGGAGTTGTTGACCGCCGCCAGCAGCTGCTGGTCGCTGACCGGCCGCGCCACCATGGACGACACCGACAGCACCGGCAGGCCCAGCCCGTCGGCGAGCTCGATCGACACCGAGGACGGACCCGTGGGCGCGATGCGCGCCCGCACCGCCGACGCGCCCGCGGCGTGCAGCGACACCCCCTGCCAGGAGAACGGCACCAGGACCGAGCCCTCGTCGACGGCCATGGCGAAGGCGCCCTGGCCGGACGCGCCGTCCGACGCCAAGATCACGGCGTGCAACGCCGCGTCCAACATGACCGGGTGCACCCCGAAACCGGCGACCGACACGCCGGCGTCGGCGGGCAGCGCCACCTCGGCGAACACCTCGTCGCCGCGGCGCCACATCGCGGTCAACCCGCGGAACGCGGGCCCGTAGCCGTAGCCGCGCTCGGCCAGCCGGTCGTAGCCGTCCCCGACGTCCACCGCGACGGCCCCCACCGGGGGCCACGCGGACAGGTCCGTGCCGGGCGCGACCGAGCCGGAGCTCAGCAGGCCCTCGGCGTGCAGCAACCAGTCCGACCCGGTCTCGGCCCGGGAGAACACCGACACGGCCCGCACGCCGGCCTCGTCGGCAGCGCCGACGACCACCTGCACGGCGACCGATCCGGCGGCGGGAAGCACCAGCGGCGCAGCCAGATTCAGCTCGTCGACGACCCCGCACCCCACCTCGTCGCCGGCCCTGATCGCCAGCTCGACGAAACCCGCGCCGGGGAACAACACGACGCCTCCCACGGCGTGATCCGCCAGCCAGCCCTGCAGGCTGGGTGACAGCCGACCCGTGAGGACCACCCCGCCCGTGGCGGGCAGCTCCACCACCGCGCCCAGCAGCGCGTGCTCACCGGCTTCCAGCCCCAGCCCGGCGGCGTCGGCGGCGGCGCCGTCGCTGGACAGCCAGAACCGGCGGCGTTCGAACGCGTACGTGGGCAGCTCGACGAAGTTGGCCGCGCCGATCACCGCGCGCCAATCGACGGCCATTCCGGTGACGAACCCTTGCGCGATGGCGGTGGTCAGGGTTTCCGGCTCGGGCCGGTCCTTGCGCAGGGCGGACATGGTGCCCACCGGCGCATCCGGCAGCGACTCCTCGATCGAGGCGGTCAGGCCCCCACTGGGCCCGACCTCGAGGAAGCGGGTGGCGCCGGCGGCGTGCGCGAACCGCACGCTGTCGCTGAACCGCACCGCCTCGCGAATGTGCCGCTTCCAGTAGGCCGCGGAGGCGAAGTCGTCGCCCGCGAGCTGCCCGGTGAGGTTGGACACGATCGGGATGGTGGGCCGCCCGACGGGCAATCCTGCTGCGACGGCGGCGAATTCGTCCACCATGGGATCCATCAACGGTGAATGGAAGGCGTGCGAGACGGCCAGGCGGTGCACGCGGCGGCCGTCGGCACGCAACCGGTCGGCGATCGCCAGCACCGCGTCCTCGGAGCCCGAGATGACCACCGACGCGGGGCCGTTGACCGCGGCGATGCCGACCTCGTCGGTCAGCAGCGGGCGCACGTCGCCCTCGGTGGCCGCGGCGGCCACCATGGCGCCGCCGGACGGCAGTGCCTGCATGAAACGCCCGCGGGCGGCCACCAGCACCGCCGCGTTCTGCAACGACAGCACGCCCGCGACGTGCGCGGCCGACAGTTCACCCACCGAATGCCCCATCACGAAATCCGGTGTGATGCCCCATGATTCGAGCAGGCGGAACAGTGCAACCTCCACCGCGAAGAGCGCCGGCTGGGCGAATTCCGTGGTGTTCAGCAGGTCTTCGTCGTGGCCCCACATGACCTCGCGCAGCGGGCGCAGCAGGTGCCGGTCCAGTTCGGCGACGACGGTGTTGAACGCCTCGGCGAAGGCCGGGTATCCGGCGTGCAGCCCCATCCCCATCCCCAGGAGCTGCGAGCCCTGGCCCGGGAAGACGAAGACGGTCTTGCCCGAGGGCGTCACCGTGCCCTGAATCACCGAAAGCGGTTCGCCGCCGGCCAATTCGTCCAGCCCGGCCAGGAGCCGATCCCGGTCCGAACCCACCACCACGGCCCGGTGTTCGAACGGTGACCGACCCGCCAGGGTCCACGCCACGTCGGCGGGGTCGAGGTCGTCGCGGGCGCGCAGGTGCGCCGCCAGCCGGGCGGCCTGGGCCGGCACGGCCGTCGGCGACTTCGCCGAGACCACCCACGGCACCACGGGCAGCTTCGGGCCCTCCGCGACGCGGGTCGGGGCGGCCGGCGGGGCCTCCACGATCACGTGCGCGTTGGTGCCGCTGATGCCGAACGAGGAGACCCCGGCCCGGCGCGCGTGACCGTTGGCCGGCCACTGGCGCGGCTCGGTCAACAACGACACGGAGCCGGCCGACCAGTCGACGTGCGGGCTGGGCTCGTCGACGTGCAGGGTGGCGGGCAGCAGCTCGTGGCGCATCGCCAGCACCATCTTGATCACCCCGGCGACGCCGGCGGCGGCCTGGGTGTGACCCATGTTCGACTTGATCGACCCGAGCCACAACGGCTCGGTCCGGTCGCGGCCGTAGGTGGCCAGCAAGGCCTGGGCCTCGATGGGATCGCCCAGCGTCGTCCCGGTGCCGTGGCCCTCGACCACGTCCACCTCGGTGCCGACCAGGCCGGCGTTGGCCAGGGCGGCCCGCACGACGCGTTGCTGCGACGGGCCGTTGGGTGCGGTCAGCCCGTTGGAGGCGCCATCCTGGTTGATGGCCGACCCGCGCACCACCGCGAGCACCGGGTGCCCCAGCCGCTGCGCGTCGGACAGCCGCTCCACCACGAGCATGCCGCCGCCCTCGGAGAAGCCGGTGCCGTCGGCGGCCCCGGCGAAGGCCTTGCACCGGCCGTCCGGCGACAGGCCGCGCCAGCGGCTGAATTCGACGAAGATGTCCGGGGTGGCGTTGATGGTCACGCCGCCGGCCAGCGCCAGATCGCTCTCGCCCGAGCGCAGCGACTGCACCGCCATGTGCAGCGCCACCAGCGACGACGAGCACGCGGTGTCAACCGACACCGCGGGGCCCTCCAGCCCCAGCACGTAAGACACCCGGCCCGAGGCGACGCTGGACAGCTGGCCGGTGAGCCGGAAGCCTTCGACGGGCTCCGCGGCGAACATGCCGTAGCCCTGCGTCATCACCCCGGCGAACACCCCGGTGGCGCTGCCGCGCAGCCCGGCGGGATCAATCCCGGCCCGCTCCAACGCTTCCCAGGACAGCTCCAGGAACATGCGCTGCTGCGGATCCATGGCCAGCGCCTCGCTGGGACCCACGCCGAAGAACGCGGGGTCGAAGTCCGCGACACCGTCGACGAAGCCGCCGGTGCGGGTGTAGCAGGCGCCCGGCACGTCCGGGTCGGGGTTGAACAGGTTCGCCAGGTCCCAGCCACGGTCGTGCGGGAAGTCCGTGACGACGTCGCGGCCCTCGACCAACATGTCCCACAGGTCGTCGGGGGAATTGATGCCGCCCGGGTAGCGGCACGCCATGCCGACGATGGCGATCGGGTCGTCCCCGGTGGCCCTGACCACTCCGGCGGTCGGGACCGCCAACTCCTGTGGCACGCCTGCCAATTCGGACCGCATGTAGCGGGCCAGCCCGCTGGGCGTCGGGTAGTCGAAGATGAGTGTCGGCGACAACGCCAGGCCGGTGGCCGCTTTGAGCCGGTTGCGCATCTCGACTGCGGTCAGCGAGTCGAACCCGAGTTCGGAGAACGCCTTGTCGGGGTCGACGGCCTCGGGGCTGATGTTGCCGAGCACCGTGGCGATGTGCGAGCGCACCAGGTCGAGCAGGACGGTGTGCTGTTCGGCCTCGGGCAGCCCGTGCAGGCGATGCGCCAGCGCGGACTTGGACTTGGCGGCGGCCAGCGAGTCGTCGACGCGGCGCCGGCTGGGCGCGTTGACCAACTCGACGAACATCGGGGGCACCGCGACGCCGTGGGCGCGCAACGCGGCCAGGTCGATGCGGGCCGGCGCGAGGTACGGCTCGTCGACGACCAGTGCGGTATCGAACAATTCGAGTGCCTCGTCGGACGACAGGCCGAGCACACCGTCGCGGCCCAGGCGCGCCCGGTCGGCGGCGTCCAGGCCCCCGGTCATGGCGCTCGCCTGGTCCCACAGGCCCCAGCCCAGCGACACGGCCGGCAGGCCGTGGGCCCGCCGGTGCGCGGCCAGGCCGTCGAGGAAGGTGTTGGCCGCCGCGTAGTTGGCCTGACCGGACGAGCCGACCAGCCCGGCCATCGACGAGAACATGACGAACGCCGACACGTCGAGGTCGCGGGTCAGCTCGTGCAGGTGCCACGCCGCGTCCACCTTGGCGCGCATCACCGCATCGACGCGCTCGGGCGTCAGCGAGGTGATCACCGCGTCGTCGAGCACGCCGGCGGTGTGGATGACCGCGGTCAGCGGCTGGTCCGCGGGAATGCCCGCGATCACGTCGGCCAACGCGGTCCGGTCGGCGGCGTCGCAGGCCACCACGCGCACCTGCGCGCCGGCCGCAGCCAGTTCGGCGGTCAGCTCCGCCGCGCCGGGCGCCTCGGGGCCGCGACGGCTGAGCAGCAACAGGTTTCGCGCCCCATGGCGGGTCACCACGTGGCGCGCCAGGGCCGACCCCGCCATGCCGGTGCCGCCGGTGATCAGCACCGTGCCGGCCGCCCATGCGTCCGGCATGGTCATGACGACCTTGCCGATGTGGCGGGCCTGGCTCAGGTAGCGCAGCGCCGCCGGGGCGCGCCGCACGTCGAAGGTGGTGACGGGCAGCGGGCGCAGGATGCCCGCGTCGAACAGCTCGGCCAGCTCGAGCATGTACTCGTGCATGCGGGCGCGGCCGGGCTCGAACAGGTCGAAGGCGCGGTACCGCACACCCGGGTACTCCTGGGCGACCGCGCCCGGGTCGCGGATGTCGGTCTTGCCCATCTCCAGGAAGACCCCGCCCGGCGCCACCAGGCGCAGCGACGCGTCGACGAACTCACCGGCCAGCGAATCGAGCACCACGTCGAAACCGCGGCCCCCCGTCGCCGCACGGAACTTGTCCTCAAACTCCAGGGACCGCGAATCCGAGATGTGCTCGTCATCGAAACCCATGCCGCGCAGCGTGTCCCACTTGCCCTTGCTCGCGGTGGCGAACACCTCCAGACCGAGATGCCGGGCCAACTGCACCGCGGCCATCCCCACCCCACCGGTGCCGGCGTGGATCAGCACCCGCTGGCCGGGCTGCACGGCGGCCAGGTACACGAACGCGTAGTACGCGGTGGTGAAGACCGCCGAGATCGCGGCGGCCTCCGGGTAGCTCCACTCGGCGGGCATGGGCAGCAGCAGCCGCTCGTCGCCGGCGACGAGCGTGCCGCTGCCGTCCGGGAAGAATCCGAAAACCGAGTCGCCGACGGCGAATTCGGTGACGCCGGGACCCACCTCGACCACCACGCCGGCACCCTCGCCGCCGATCAGCGCGTCGTGGGTGAACATGCCCAGGGTGATCATGATGTCGCGGAAGTTGGCGGCGATCGCGCGGATCGCGACGCGCACCTGGCCGGGCTCCAGCGGCGCGCCGGCGTTCGGCACGGGCTCGAGCTGCAGGTTCTCGAAGGTGCCGGCGGTGCCAATGCCCAGGCGCCACGGCCCGTCGGCCGGCGGCGTCAGCAGCCCGCCCAGCGCCCTGCTGCCCCGGACCCGCGGCGTGTGGACGGTGCCACCGCGCAGCACGGCCTGCGGCTCGCCGACGGCGAGCACCGCGGCCACCGCCGCCTCGTCCAGCGGCGCGTCGCCGTCGACCAGCACCAAGCGGCCGGGGTGCTCGGTCTGCGCCGAGCGCACCAACCCCCACACCGCCGCGCCCGCCAGATCGGCGACGTCCTCCCC